>CAYQRP010000014.1:0-17455 GCA_964419815.1 uncultured Luteolibacter sp.
TCATGATTCGGGAAGGGCATCAGAATTATTTCGGATCCCTTAACAAATCAAGCGGGAAAGCTTGAGGCGCTGATAGCGCATAAAAAGTAGCCTCACTAGGATTCGAACCTAGAATAACGGAATCAAAATCCGGGGTGTTACCATTACACTATGAGGCTTTTGGGCCCTGCAGGGGGCCGTCGGCGGGCGAAAATTAAACCAGCATCCGGCAATTTGGCAATCATGAAATCGCCCGAAGCGTCAGGGCACTCGCGGGAATTTCCCAAAGTCCGGCGCGCGTTTCTCAAGGAACGCCTGTTTGCCCTCACGGCCCTCCTCGCTCATGTAGTAGAGCAAAGTCGCGTTGCCCGCGAGATCGAGCAGACCCATCTGGCCGTCGCAATCGGCATTGAGGGCGGACTTGAGGCAGCGCAGTGCCAAGGGCGAATGCGCGAGCATTTCGCGGCACCACTTGAGGGTTTCGCTTTCGAGCTCGGCCAAGGGCACCACGGTATTGACCAAGCCCATGTCGAGTGCCTCCTGCGCGCCGTACTGGCGGCAGAGAAACCAAATCTCACGCGCCTTCTTCTGGCCGACGATGCGGGCCAGGTAACTCGATCCAAGACCGCCATCGAATGAGCCGACCTTGGGGCCGGTTTGACCAAAGCGCGCGTTGTCCGCAGCGATCGTGAGATCGCATACCACGTGCAGCACATGACCGCCGCCGATCGCATAACCCGCGACCATCGCGACCACCGGCTTGGGCAGCGAGCGGATCTTTTTTTGCAAATCGAGCACATTGAGTCGCGGCACGCCGTCGTCGCCAATGTAGCCCGCATGACCGCGCACCTTTTGATCCCCTCCCGAGCAGAAAGCCAAATCGCCCTCGCCCGTGAGAATGATCACCCCCACCTGCGGATCCTGATGCGCCAGGTCAAATGCCTGAAGCAATTCGCTCACCGTCTTGGGTCGAAATGCGTTGCGCACCTCCGGACGGTTGATCGTGATCTTGGCAATCTTTCCCTCATCCGTCGTTTCGTATCGGATGTCCTCAAACTCGCGGGCGGTCGTCCACATGCGAGTGAGCCTGAACGCTCAAAGCCCGACCCGCAATCGGAGATTGTCGGATCAGCCCAAGGAGGCCCGGGCGAATTCCCCCACCCGCTGTGCAAACCATTCGCCGCATTCCCACGGCACGCGATGACCCGCCCCAGGTGCCACTGCCAAGCGCGCCTGCGGCATCAGCGAAACGGCACATCGACCGAGATCATGAAATTTTTCATCCCGCTCGCCGACGACCCACAGCACGGGAATCTCAATCCGCTCGAGCGCGGTCCACATCGGCTCCTGCGCGCCGAGCGACCAATCGACAAAACTTCGCGCGATCTCGTGCCGACGCATCGCCAGACGCGCCGATGCCTCGGCATCACGCGGTGCCTCGCCCGCCAAGACCGATTGCGAGTTCCACTCGCTCAAAAATTTTTGCCAATCGCCCGCGAATGCCTTTGTCGCCCACTCGGCATCGGCCGCCAAGCGCGCCCGACGCTCGTCGGTGTTCTCCAAGCCGGGATGCGCCGATACGATCACCGCCGCATCCCATGGCGCGTCTTCGCGCGCCAATGCGTGCAAGGCCAACCTGCCGCCCATCGAATACCCGATCAAAATTCGCTTCGCCCGCCCCGCGCTCACATCATTTGCTTCAGCATTCAGGGCTTCGCCAAAACGAGTCATCGACATCGGCTCGCACGCAAGAAAGCGCCACAAGTCAACCGCACGCGATCCGATCGAATCCGCCGACATTGCCGCCGCAAACTCCCGCCAGTCGCCCACAGCGCCAACCGCTCCGTGCAAACACCAACACTCGACGGCACCCGCAGCGCGAATCTCATCGGTCTGTCGGGTGCGCTGAATCATGCCGAATGAATCGTCATCACTATCGGCCGCGGCACCGAGGTGTCAACGCATCCCGCAAATCAAAAAACACGCGCCCACGAGCGCGGCATCATCACCAGTTGATGTTCTGGCCGCGCACGTCGATGTGCGTGAAGTTCCAATAGCCACCCACGCCGCCACGGAACAAACCCTCGTCGCGAAGCTGACGCGCCATGGCGGTGACCTTCGACGGGCGCGTTGAGAACTTCACATCCACCGCGATGTTTTGCTGATGCCACGAATGCGTTTTTGCACCACGGCATCGGGCATTGTAATCGGGCGAACGGTAAGCCGAAATGATTTCAACCTCCGAGTCGTTCATTTCCTGCGCGATGCGTTCGGCCACCCGCAAGGTGTAGCCCATGCGCCGCCACGATGACTTCGGCGGAATGCTGTTCCAGACACCGCCCTTTTGCTTGGCGTGCGACTCGAGCACCTGCGCGGGATCGACACGCTTCAACTTGAGCGCGCCCAGATAACGCAGATACTCAGTGGCATATCTGCCGTGCTTTTCCACCCACTCGTCAGGGAGGTCGGGCATCGACAAGTTGCCATGCGACTCAGCGCTTGGGGCATTCGCCGCATTGTTGCGGTTGGTCGGAACGAAAATTCGAGGAGTCAGAGAAAACGCCGAACCGAGTACCGATGAACCCAACCATCCCAGACCTGCCATGCCAACTCCACCCAACAGGCTCCTGCGGCTCATGAGAGTGGATTGAATTTCTTCGGTTCCTTGCGTCGTGTCGTTTGTTGGGATCATCGTCTTGGTCGGTGCAGCCAGTCGGCCGCCGTTGAGCGTTTTGTGTGCCGAAATCGGCCGGAAATCGTCATTTCCGGCAAATTTCGCCGCGAGGGAACCAGACGAGGGATTTGGCACAAGGAAAAAAGACCCAAAATTCGCCCAAACTGGGTAAATCAAAGCATATCGTCGCTTTTCCGCATTGATTCACCACTTGTTCGCAACTTATTCACATCGCGAAGCAGTGCAGATGAACAACACAAACCGGATCCTCACGATCACGCTCAATCCGGCGATCGACCAAACGATCATGTTGCCATCGCTGCAAACCGGTTCGGTCAACCGCGCCGAACAATGCCACCAACAAGCCGGCGGCAAAGGCGTGAATGTCTCGGCACGCTTGGGCGAGTTCGGCATCGGCACCATCGCGACCGGATTTCTGGGCGAGGAAAATCAGAGCCACTTCACCTCGCTGTTTTCCAAGCTACCCATTCACGATGCCTTCGTGCGCATTCCAGGCCGTACCCGCAGCGGCATCAAGCTCGTTGAGCGCCACGGCGAAGTCACGACCGACATCAACCTCCCCGGAGCGCAAGTCGACAGCAACGACATCGCATCGCTTCACAAACAACTGCGCGCGCTCGACTTGCGCGATACCTGGTGCCTGATCGGTGGCAGCCTGCCGCCGGGCTTCACGCGCGATGATTTTTCCTCGCTGATTGATCTGCTCAAATCCGCAGGCGCGCGGGTGGCGGTCGATGCCAGCGGCGATGCCCTGCGCGTGGCAATCGAACGCAAGGTCGATCTGATCAAACCCAATCAACACGAGATCGCCGAGTTTCTCGGACGTGAAATCATCGATCTCGCCGATGCACGCGCGGCGGCACTTGAAGTTCGCACGGCGGGTGTTTCACGTGTGATTCTTTCGCTCGGCGAAGCGGGCGCCCTGTTCCTCGATCCCTGCGCTTTCATCATGGCCAAAGCGCCGACGATTTCCGTCGCCAGCACGGTCGGCGCCGGCGATGCCCTGCTTGCTGGCTACCTCGCAGGCCTCAGCAGCGGGCTTGATGCCACCGCGCGCGCCCAACTCGCGACGACCTTTGCCATTTGCTCGCTCTCAAGCGTCGAACGTCGGCTTCCGCACAAAGCGGATGTCCTGAACCGCATGGCGGAAATCGAAGTGATCGATGCCCAATCGTGAAAACGGCGAAAATTCCCTGTAATTCGATTGCGTGACCGCAGCGGCACGGCTAGGATTTGAGCAACCAGCAATACCACCATGGGACCCATCGGAATGCCAGAAATGATCATGATTTTCGTCGTGATCCTGTTGCTCTTCGGAGCCAAAAAACTCCCCGAGCTCGCCCGCGGCATCGGCAAGAGCATGGGCGAATTCAAAAAAGCCCGGGACGACTTCGAACGCGAAATCACTCAGGCCGAGACCGAGACCCAAACCAAGGAAGCCCCTGGCAAGGAGCCCCGCGACTCCTGATCGCCATGCGCGCTATGCGAACCCGCGCGCGCTCGCCGCTTGCGCCGAAATTTTTCGGCACGCTCGTCGGCATTTTTTTCGCACTCATCCTCAGCGGTTGCGATCGTTCCGCCAAAGATTCGAACGAAAGCTCAGGCCAAACGCTTGCCGCAGAAAAATGGGTCTCGTCGAGTGAGACCAACAAGCCGACCGCAGCCACCCGAAAAAGCGACAGGCAGGACCCGGCCAAGCTGCGCTTCATGGCGTACAATGTGGAAAACTGGCTGACCATGGATCGCATCATCGGCCGCCGTGAAGTCGCCGATCAACCGAAGCCCGATTCGGAAAAATCGGCGGTGCTGCGCATCATCTTGGAGAACCAACCGGATGTCATCGGCCTCTGCGAAATCGGCACCAAGGCCGACCTCGCGGAAATCCAGCAAGCACTCAAGTCCGCCGGACTCGACCTCCCCCACTCGCATCACACCGGCGGCTCCGATACGGTTCGCCACCTCGGGCTGCTCTCGCGATTTCCCATCACCTCGACCGCATTTCCCGCGCAAACCCAGTACACGCTCGAAGGCCGCAGCTTTGCGATCAACCGCGGCATCCTCGACGCAAGCGTCAGCATTCAAGGTCAGGATTACCGCTTCATCGGCGTGCACCTGAAATCAAAACGCGCCGTCAGCGGCGGGGATCAGGCAAAAATGCGCCTGCAGGAAGCCCACCTGCTGCGTCGCCACCTCGACAAAATCCTTGGCGCAAATCCCGCGGCGAGACTCATCGTTTATGGCGACTTCAACGACACCTACCGCAGCAACACATTGCGCACCGTGACAGGATCCGCCGCAAAAAATTTGCGCATCACGCCGATCTATCTCAAGGACTCGCAAGGCGAGGCATGGACCCATCATTGGTCGGGCGAGGACATCTATTCGCGCATCGACTTCATCATGACCTCGCCCGCGCTGCGCCGTGAAGTCGACTTCAAGGCATCGCGCATCATCGACAACGACCTCTGGAGCAAGGCCTCCGACCATCGTCCGATGTTCGCGGTTTTCCGCTGAGGAAAATCAGATTTTCGCAAGCACCTCGTCGAAGATGCCGAGCGTTTCATCCAGATCCGCTTCGGTGTGCGCGAGGCTCAAGAATCCGGTCTCATACGGACTTGGCGCGAGATAGATCCCTTTCTCCAAGCAGCCCCAAAAGAACTTTTTAAACAGGTCGAGATCCTGTTTCATCACATCGGAGACATTGACGATTTCGCGATCGGTGAAAAACAAACAGAACATCGAACCCACGCGATGAATGCGATGCGCAATGCCTCTCGCTTCCATCACATTGCGCAGACCCTTTTCAAAATGCGCGCCAAGTTCCTCCAACCGCGCAAAGCCCGACGGCTTTTCCAACTCGCGCAACTGCGCAAGTCCCGCCGCCATCGCGAGCGGATTTCCTGACAGCGTTCCCGCTTGGTAAACCGGGCCAAGCGGCGCGAGAAAATCCATCACATCGGCGCGTCCGCCAAAAGCACCGACCGGCAAGCCGCCACCGATCACTTTGCCGAAACAACTGAGGTCCGGCACAATGCCCTCAATCCCCTGCACGCCCGCCTTGCCCAAACGAAAGCCGGTCATGACTTCGTCAAAGATCAACAAGGCCCCGTATTTTTTGGTGATCGATGAAAGCAATTGCAAGTACCCCGCACGCGGCAAAACCAATCCGGCATTCGCCGGATACGACTCGACGATGATCGCCGCGATGTCTTCACCGCGCGCGGCGAAAAGTTTCTCCAAGGCCTCGGGATCATTGTAAGGCAACACGATGGTATTCGATGCCACCGCGCGAGGCACACCCGCCGAGTCCGGCTCGCCATGCGTCAGAGCACCCGAGCCTGCCGCGACCAGCAGCGAATCGCTGTGACCATGATAACAGCCATCGAATTTCACGATCAAATCACGTCCGGTAAAACCGCGCGCCAAACGGATCGCCGACATGGTCGCCTCGGTGCCGGAGTTGCACATCCGCACCTTTTCCACCGACGGAACCCACTCGCAGACCTTGCGCGCCATTTCGACCTCGAAGGGATTGGGGATGCCAAATGAAATGCCGCTCTTGGCAACCTCGTGAATCGTGTTGGTGATCACCACCGGCGCATGACCCAAGATGTTCGGCCCCCAGGAACCAATGTAATCGATGTAGCTTTTGCCATCGATGTCCTCAATCCGACTGCCCGCCGCACGCCGCACAAAAAACGGTTCACCACCGACATTGCGAAACGCCCTCACCGGGGAATTCACTCCGCCCGGCGTGTAACGCTTGGCCATTTCGAACATTTTTTCGGAAAGCGGACCCACGGAATGCATGCGCCGAGATTGCTACACACACCGCCCGCGTCCAATACCGAATCATCAAATGAAAAAGATTCAGTTTCCCGAAATTCGGGTTAAGCTGCCCGCCATGAGGTCGGCATTCGCCATTCTCTTCGCAGGCGCGATCGCCCTGCCGCTCAACGCGGAAGTGAAACGCACACCGGCAATGTCCTTGCTCGATTCGGAGCCCGGTGTGGTCTACCTCGAACAGGCAGCGGTCAAACCGCTCGAACTCAAGGTCGTTCGCGAGGCTCCGGTCTTTTCCGACAAGGAAGGCAAGCACCAGCTCGGCACCCTCGCGGCCAACCAAATCGCCCGCATCGAAGCGATCACCGACAAGGCCTACCGCGTCCGCGGCATGGGCAAACGCGAAGGCATCGCCGGTTGGGTCGCGCCATGGGCATTTTCCCCGGACGACCCAGAATTCGCCACCAAACTCAAACAATTCTACGACCGACAAATCCAAGTCCAGCAACTCATCGCCAAAGGCGAAATCGCTTGCGGCATGACGATGGATGAAATCTCACGCGTCCTCGGCAAACCCACCAAAACCAGCAGCCGCAAAACCGAATCCGGCGAAACCGCGAGCTGGGAATACGTGCGCTACGAAGAGGTCAAACACTACATCACGATCGTGGAGCCCAGCACTGGCACGCCCTACCGCAAACTCTCACACATCACCCAAGAGGAAAAAAGCCGCATCAAGGTCGATTTCGAAAACCGCATCACTGTTGCGATCGAAGAAAGCGAAGACCAATCGAGGAAAAACCCACTCATCATCGTGCCTCCCATGAACCCATGGTAAACCATGGCCAAATCACCTCGCCGGCGGGCTTGCCTGTCGGCGCAAAAAACTTCTAATCTAACACAAGCGCTGGATACCCGCAGCGCCACACAAAGCCACACCATGATCCGCTCCATCGCCCTTCCCTCCGTCATGCTGATGCTGACTCTTGCCAGCGCCCACAGTCAAAATGCCGACCCCAACAAAGCCTCTCTCGAAGCGCTCGCCGACAACGCGCAGAAGTATGTCGACGCCCACAACGAAGGAAACCCGCAAGCCATCGCCAATCTCTTCATCCCCGATGGTGAAATCATCCTAAGCTCCGGCGAAATCGTTTCCGGCCGTGGCGAAATCGAGCAGTATTACACCGATCTCTTTTCCGGCGAAAAACGCCCACGCGCGGCCCTCGAAGCAGGCTCGGTGCGCTTCATCACTCCCAAGCTCGCCATCGAGGACGGCACGCTCCATATCACCCGCCCGACCGGCGAGGTGATTTCGCACCACTACACTTCGACGCATTTGCAACAGGACAATGGTACATGGCTCATTGCCAGCATCCGCGACGAGATCGACGATGTTGTACCCGCCAGCGAAAAACTCCGGCCGCTCGAATGGCTGATCGGCGACTGGATCATCGAAAAAAACGGCCTGCGCACTTTTTTGTCCTACAAGTGGAGTGACGATGGACCCTTCATCGACGGCAAGGCGATCACCGAAATGGCGGGCGAGGAAAACACCAGCAGCACTTACCGCATCGGCTGGGACAACAGCCACGAGAACTTCATCTCATGGGCCTTCGACTCGTTTGGCGGACACATCGTGTCGCAATGGACCAAAAACCAAAACGGTTGGCTGCTCCGCAGCTCGGGCATCACGGCCGATGGCGAATTGAACCACTCGACCCAAACCATCGAACCCGATCCATCCCTGCAACACTACACCTGGACCACCCGCGATCAAACCATCGCAGGCAATACATTGCCCGACGGATCGGTGCGTGTTGTGAAACGGCCGTCGAATGCAAAAGCCATCAACGAAACAAAACCGATCAAAAAATAATTTTCAATAAGTCCGATCATGAAGCCGATCATCGGCCCTGTGATGTTTCCATTCTGCATGCTCTGGCTCGCCTCAAGCATCACAGCCTGACTTTCACGCGGAAATAATCCGTCCGCGCGGAAACCAAAACACGAACAACAAACCCATAGAGAACCCACATGAAAAAATACATCGCAGAATTCATTGGCACCTTCTGGCTCGTCTTTGCGGGCTGCGGCAGCGCGATCTTCGCCGCCGCGTTCCCCGATGTCGGCATTGGACTCGCAGGTGTCTCACTCGCCTTCGGTCTCACCGTGCTGACCATGGCCTTCGCCATCGGCCACATCTCGGGCTGCCATCTCAACCCCGCCGTTTCGATCGGCCTATGGATCGGCGGACGTTTCAACTCGAAGGACCTCGTGCCCTACATCATCGCCCAAGTCGCAGGCGGAATCGCCGCAGGCGGTGCGCTATATCTGATCGCCACCGGTAAGGATGGCTTCAGCACAAGCGGTGGCTTCGCATCCAACGGCTTTGGTGAGCACTCGCCGGACAAGTACTCGATGGTCGCCTGCCTTCTCACCGAAGTCCTCACGACAGCCTTCTTCCTCGTGATCATTCTCGGAGCCACCGCCAAACGCGCGCCACAAGGCTTCGCTCCCATCGCCATCGGCCTCGCCCTCACGCTCATCCACCTGGTCACGATTCCGATCACCAACTGCTCGGTCAACCCAGCACGCAGCACCGGCGTTGCAGTCTTCGTCGGCGACTGGGCGGTCTCGCAACTCTGGCTGTTCTGGGTCGCACCAATCGTCGGCGCCATCATCGGAGCGCTCGTTCATCGCTCGATCGACGACAACAAGGCCTGATCCAATCAACATCGACCCATCAAAAAAAGCCCGCATGGCACATCACCATGCGGGCTTTTTCGTTGCGATATTTTCTTACGCGAGATCGAAGCGATCCAGGTTCATGACCTTGTTCCATGCCGCGACAAAGTCCTTCACGAACTTTTCGCTGCTGTCGGAACATCCGTAAACTTCGGCCAAGGCGCGGAGCTGGGAGTTGGATCCGAAGACAAGATCGGCGCGCGTGCCAAGCCACTTGAGTTCGCCCGATTTCCGATCGCGTCCTTCGAAGACATCTCCATCCTTCGAGATCGGCTTCCACTCGGTGGCCATGTCGAGAAGGTTGACGAAGAAATCATTGCTCAAAACTTCAGGACGCTTGGTGAAGACACCATGCTGGGATTGACCCGAGTTGGCATTCAACACGCGCAGGCCACCGACCAGCACGGTCATTTCCGGCGCGGTGAGCGTGAGCAACTGCGCGCGATCAACCAACAACTCCTCGGTCGATACCGAGAATTTCGCGTGTTGGAAATTGCGGAACCCGTCGGCCACCGGCTGAAGCACCGCAAACGATTCGACATCGGTCTGCTCTTGTGAGGCATCCATGCGGCCCGGCGTGAAGGGCACTTTGATCTCCACGCCTGCGGCCTTCGCCGCCTGTTCAACACCAGCACAACCGGCCAGTACAATGAGGTCGGCGAGCGAAACTTTTTTGCCACCGCTCTGCGCAGCATTGAACGAAGCCTGGATACCCTCCAAGACCTTGAGCACCTTGGCCAAACGCTCGGGGTCATTGACCGCCCAATCTTTCTGCGGAGCCAAACGAATGCGCGCGCCGTTCGCACCGCCACGCTTGTCGGATCCGCGGAAACTCGAAGCCGATGCCCACGCGGTGGCCACCAACTCGGAAACCTTGAGGCCCGATGCCAATACCTGCGCCTTGAGCGCGGCAATGTCGCCGTCATCGATCAAGGGATGATTCACCGCCGGAATCGGATCCTGCCAAATCAACTCTTCCTTCGGCACATCAGCACCCAGGTAACGCGCACGCGGACCCATGTCGCGATGCGTGAGCTTGAACCAAGCGCGCGCAAACGCGTCGGCAAACTCGGCCGGATTCTCAAGGAAGCGGCGCGAAATTTTTTCGTAGGCCGGATCAAAGCGCAGCGCGAGGTCAGTGGTCAGCATCGTCGGCACCAAGCGCTTCGACGAATCATGCGCGTGCGGAATGTTTGCCTCGGCACCCTTGGCGACCCATTGATGCGCTCCCGCCGGGCTCTTGCTCAGCTCCCATTCGTATTTGAAGAGGTTTTCAAAATAATAATTGCTCCACTGCGTCGGCGTCTGCGTCCACGTGACTTCAAGTCCACTGGTGATGGTGTCGCCACCCTTGCCGCTGCCGAAGCTGCTCTTCCATCCAAAGCCCTGCTCTTCGATCGGCGATGCCTCGGGATCGGGGCCCACATGCTTGGCATCACCCGCACCGTGCGTCTTGCCGAAGGTGTGACCACCCGCAATGAGCGCGACGGTTTCCTCATCATTCATCGCCATGCGCGCAAAGGTCTCACGAATGTCGCGTGCCGATGCGAGCGGGTCGGGATTGCCGTTGGGACCCTCGGGGTTGACGTAAATCAAGCCCATCTGCACCGCGGCCAGCGGGTTTTCCAATTCGCGGTCACCGCTGTATCGCTTGTCGGCCAGCCACTCTTTTTCCATGCCCCAATAGATGTCTTCCTCGGGCTCCCAGATGTCAGCGCGACCACCGCCGAATCCGAAGGTCTTGAAACCCATCGAATCCAACGCGACATTGCCCGCCAAAATCATCAGGTCGGCCCACGAAATTTTGCGGCCGTACTTTTTCTTGATCGGCCACAGCAATCGACGCGCCTTGTCGAGGTTTCCATTGTCCGGCCAGCTGTTGAGCGGCGCGAAACGCTGACTCCCATTGCCCGCGCCACCACGACCATCGCCGGTACGGTAAGTCCCCGCGCTGTGCCATGCCATGCGAATGAAAAGAGGCCCATAATGACCAAAGTCCGCCGGCCACCAGTCCTGCGAATCGGTCATCAAGGCATGCAGATCCTTTTTCACCGCTTCAAGATCAAGGCTCTTGAACTCGGCCGCGTAATCAAACTGATCGCCCATCGGATCGGACTTGGCGGTGTGCTGATGAAGAATGCGCAGGTTGAGCTGGTTGGGCCACCAGTCGCGGTTCGAGGTGCCGGCCGAGGAGGCCTGACCTCCGGAAATCTGGCCGTGATGGAAGGGGCATTTGGATTCGTTGGACATAATCTTTGGTGAGTTTGGTGGTTTGGAGAAATTTGCCGAAAGACGGCGCGAGCTGAATGTCCAAAATGGCCCAATTCGATCCATTCGAAAAATACTTAATTTGAATTCTTGCCATCGGAAATTCCTATGGGAAAAAAACTCATGGATTTGCGGCAGCTCGAATACTTCACGGCGATCGCGCAGGAAGGCTCGATCAGCGGAGCAGCCCGCAAAATCCGCGTCGCCCAGCCGACCCTCAGTCAGCAATTGCGCAACCTCGAGGAAGAACTCGGCGAACCCTTGCTGCAGCGTAAGCCGCGCGGCGTCGAACCCACCGCTGCCGGGCTGATCCTGCTCGAGCACGCCAAGCTGCTCATCGATGAGAGCGCCCGCCTGCGCAACCGTTTCGACAAGCGCCGAGAAATTCAACAAGGCCGGCTCACGCTCGGCATCATTCCCACCATCGCGCCCTGCCTTTTGAACAAAATCCTGCCGACCTTTCGTCGCAATCATCCACAAATCGACATCCGCATCCGCGAAGCCAAGACCCACGACTTAATCCAACTTGCTGTCGACGGCTCGATCGAGTTTGCCATCACCAGCGACATCAATGCCCACGATCGCAAAAAATGGTCGCTCACCGTGCGCGAATTGTTTCGCGAAGCACTCGTTCTCGCCGCGCCCCGCTCAAGCCCTCTCGCGCGGGCAAGTCACGCACCGAAACCCGTCGATCTCGAAACTGCAAAAATCATCCACCTCGGCGAAGGCCATTGCCTCGCCGAACAAACCCGCAAGCTGTGTCGCACGATCAAAGGCGAGGCGGGACTGGAATGCGATCAACTCGAAACCGCGATGGCCATGGTGGCGGCAGAAATGGGTTGCGCAATCGTACCCGAACTTTCCGTCCGCACGCGCCACAATGATGCGGTCAGCTTTCGTCCCTTTTCCCAACCCGCGCCGGAGCGCCGCATCAACCTCGTAAAAAAACGCGCCACGCCGCTCAGCCAAGCAGCGCGCGAATTCATCAACCTCATCGGCAAACTGCCCGATTGAAAGGATCAGCCGATCTTCTCGGCACCGAAGTACGGCACCAAGGCGGCAGGAATGCGCACCGATCCGTCGGGTTGCTGACACTGCTCAAGCAAGGCCACATACAAACGCGGCAATGCGGTACCCGAGCCATTCAGCGTGTGCGGAAAACGGTTTTTCCCTTCCTCGTCCTTGAAGCGCAGCTTCATCCGACGCGCCTGATAATCGGTGAAGCACGAACAACTCGACACTTCCAGATACTTGCCATGCCCTGGCGCCCAAACCTCGATGTCGTAGGTCTTGGCCGATGAAAATCCGATGTCACCCGAACACAATTCGATGACGCGGTAGTGCAATCCTAGCTTTTGCAAAATCGACTCGGCATGAGCGGTCAGTTGTTCCAACACCTCAAAGCCCTTGTCCGGATGCACGATCTGAACGAGTTCGACCTTGTCGAACTGATGCATGCGAATGATGCCCTTGTTGTCGCGGCCCGCAGATCCTGCCTCGCGGCGGAAACACGGCGTGTAAGCGACCATTTTCACCGGCAGCTCCGATTCGGAAAGGATCATGTCGCGATAAAGATTCGTCACCGGCACCTCGGCGGTCGGCGCGAGAAACACGCGGTTGATCCCATCCTCGCCAGGATCCGTGCCGTACATGTCGTCCTCAAACTTCGGCAACTGACCCGTGCCCTCCATGCACTCGCGCTTCACGAGGTGCGGCACATTCACTTCCTCGTATCCGTTCGCCGCTTGCGTATCCAAGAGGAAGTTGATCAACGCCCGCTCAAGGCGCGCGCCCAAGCCGCGGTACACGACAAAGCCTGATCCCGCGACACGCGTGCCATCATCCCAATTGATCAGGCCGTGACGCGTTGCGATTTCGACATGATCCTTCGGCTCGGCGATCGTTGGTTTTTCTCCCCACTCGCGCACCACCGGATTGGCCGATTCGTCGCTGCCCACCGGGCAGGCATCGTGGGTCAGGTTGGGAATGTTGAGCAAAAGGTCGGCCTGCTCGGCAGCCGCATCGTCGGCGACCACATCAAGCGCAACGATCTGCTCGTTGATCCCGCGCACCTCGGCTTCGATCGCTGCGGTGTCCTCGCCCTTGCCCTTGAGCATGCCGATCTGCTTGGAAATCGTCTTGCGCGAATTTTGCAGCTGCTGCTTTTCGGTTTCGGCCTTGCGGCGTTTCTCGTCGCAGGCAAGCACCGCGTCGACGAGTTTCCAGTGATCGCCACCGCGAAGCTTGAGGCGTTCCTGGATGGCGGGGGCGTTTTCGCGGATGACGCGGATATCGAGCATGACGCGCCGACTTTCATGGCCATCGGGGGCGGGAATCAACGCGAATTTTCAACGAATGCCCGATGCCAACGCCGCAGGCCGACCGCCGCAGCGCCCATGACCGGAAATTTTGCCTTGGATGAACTGCCGCCGGCACCCTAGACTCTCCCAACCGTTCGCCCCATACATGGCCAAAAAAGAATTCACCATCCTCAACAAGCTCGGCATCCATGCCCGCCCTGCGGCGCAGTTCGTGAAGATGGCAAACCGTTTCCAGTCCGACATCTTCGTCGAAAAAGACGGTGAAGAAGTGGATGGCAAAAGCATCATGGGGCTGATGATGCTCGCTGCCGGTCACGGCTCGGTGATCACGGTCAGCGCCGAAGGTGCCGATGCGGATGAGGCTCTTGCCGCGCTTGAGGATTTGATCTCGCGCAAATTCGAAGAGGACTGAGCTGCGACTTTGTCGGCCCGTTCTCAGTGATGGTGCTTGTCGCCGCAGCCACAACCGCCGCCGCAACTAGGCCCGCCGCCACCTCTGCGTGCAAGACGCACGAGGAAAATCAAAACTGTGAGGGCCACGATGCCCGCTGCCGTGTAAGTTTGCCAGTCCATGTCAAAATCCGATGAAACGGCCGAATTGATAAACCGTCAATGAAGCAAGATACGCAAAGGCCGACATGAACACAAACTGCCCGACCGCCCATTTCCACGAGCCCGACTCTTTTGCCACGACCACCGAAGTTGGTAGGCACTGCAGGGCGTAAATGTAAAAGACCAGCAACGAGATCATCGCCAAGGGCGTGAACAAGGGCCTGCCATCCGGCCATTTCGCTTCCGCCAAACGTTCGCGCAATGTGGCGCGAGCCTCTTCCTCACTTCCCTCACCCTCATCGACGCGGAACATCACGGCCATCGAGGAGTTGAAAACTTCGCGTGCGGCAAAAGAGGTCAAGATCGCCGTGCCAACCCGACCGTCGAATCCCAGCGGCTCGACCACCGGTTCGATGAAAGCCCCCATGCGTCCCATCGCGCTGTGCGCCAAAGCATCGGCATCATCGCCCTCGCTTTTCGGATAGGTCCCCAATGCCCACAACAAAATCGAAAGCCCGAGAATCAGCGTGCCAGCCTTCGCCACAAAGGCACCTCCGCGTTCCACCACATGGCGGAAAATGTAGGGCCACTGCGGTGCCCGATAAGGCGGAAGCTCGAGAATGAAATGGGAAGCTTCGGTTTCCTTGCCGAGTTTGTTTCTCAACAAACGCGCCACAAGAAAGGCAGTGAAAGTGCCAAGCACATAAATCGCAAACAGCACCGCTGCCTGATTCCACGAGCCTTCACTTCCTCCCAGCAACAAGGGCACGATCAAAAAATACACCGGCAAGCGCGCCGAACAACTCATCCAAGGCGCGACAAAAATCGTCACCAGGCGCTCCTTCGCCGAATCAATCGTGCGCGTGGCCATCACTCCTGGAATTGCACAGGCATAGGCACTGAACAAGGGTAGGAAGGCCTTGCCGCTCAGTCCCGCCTTGGCCATGAGGCCATCCATCAGATACGCCGCGCGCGCCATGTAACCCGAGCTTTCCATCAGGCCGATGAAGAAAAACAGCAACACGATCTGCGGCAAAAACACCAGCACCCCACCGACCCCACCGAGCACGCCGTCAACCAGCAACGAGCGAAGATCGCCCTCGGCCACCACCGATTCAATCCACTCGGCCGCCAAACCCTGCAAGGATTCGATCCAACCCATCGGGATCGCCGCAAACGAAAAGATCGCCCAGAACACCGAGAACATCATCAGCGCAAAAAGCACCCAGCCCCACACACGGTGCAAAGCCCAGGCATCGATCCGATCCGAAAGGGTTTGCTGATGCACCCCCGGCCGCCGCGCGGCGAGTTCGCAAAGCCTGCGAACAAATTCACCGTGCGAATCTTCTCCGCCATCGCGCTCCCATGAAATTTCCGGCGCAGGCGGAAACGGCAAGCGCAGTGCTTGTTTCAAATCAACAATCCCCTTGCGCGCGCTCGCCTGCATCGCGACCACCGGCACGCCCAACTCTTCGGAAATTTTTGCCACATCCAAACGCAGGCCAGCCTTCTCGGCGACATCCACCATGTTCAAAGCCACCACCACCGGCAGTCCCAACTCAACCACCTGCAAAACCAAACGCAAATGACGCTCGAGGTTCGAAGCGTCGACCACACACACCACCACATCGGGCTTGCCCATTTCGGGCAATTCGCCGCGCAAGGCACGCACCGCGATCTGCTGATCCGGCGACGAAGATTGCAGCGAATAACATCCGGGCAAATCCACCACCCGCATCTTCCTCCCGTGCGGCGAGAAAAATTCGCCCGACTTCATTCCCACGGTCACCCCCGCGAAATTTCCCACCCTCTGGTTCGATCCGGTCAGCGCGTTGAAAACCGTCGTCTTGCCCGCATTGGGATTGCCCACCAGCGCCACCACCGACACAGCCTCGGGTACCTCATTCATGGCGGTCAGAAATCAACGGCTCGGTGCCACCACCACCTGATCGGCAAGTTCCCGGCTGATCGCCATGCGGGTGCCGCAAACCGAACAGATCAAATTGCGGCCGCCGGCAAGTTTCCTCACCTGAAGCTGCTCACAAAAACCCAAGTCCCGCAGCTGCTGGCAGCCCGGCCCGTTGAGGACCCGGATGGTCACATCGCAGCCCACCGCGACCTGATTCAGTGTCAGGGTGCTGTCGATTTCGAGTTCGGCGGCAAGTGCGGCAGGCATCCGCAGGGAAACTGACCTAATTGAGAATGATTTGCAACAACAAAAAGCCCCAAAAAGCTCGAAAAATCGGCAAAAAAACCCGCTCTAGCCCCCCTCCGCCAACCTTTCGGCCAGCCTTTCCGGCAAGCCCGCGGCGCGAATCTTTGCCTGAGTCTGAAGGAGGTCGTACTCGACCCGCCGAAAAACAACGAGCCGCAGCTCGGGATCGTAGATCGCGTAGCAGGCCCGCCAATCACCGTCGCGGGGCTGACCCACCGAACCGGCATTGATGAAGTACTTCATGCCCGGCTCGATGGTCACGCTATCCGCCGGCACCGTGGCAACCTGCGCCGATTTGACGAATACCATCGGCTTGTGCGTGTGGCCGTGGAAGCACACCTGCGTGTACTGAAAGGGAAAGTTCGCCATCGCATCGTAGGTGCTGAAAACATAGCCCCAGTTGGCAGGCTGATCGAGCGTGCTGTGCACGACCGTGAAGTCCTCGATCTGGCGCACCATGCGCAGCCTTCTCAACCACTGCTTTTGCTCGTCGCTGAGCTGCTGGCGCGTCCATTGCATCGCCTCGGCCGCGGCTTCGCTGAGGGTTTCTAGCGAACGCTCGTTTGAGGCATCGTCATCGTGATTGCCCTTCACCACCGGACAACCCATTTCACGCACCCTTTCAAGGCAGGCCACCGGATCGGCGTTGTAGCCGACAATGTCACCGAGGCAGACGTAGTGGGTCACCCCCTGCTCCGCCGCATCCGCGAGCACGGCTTCCAGAGCCTCAAGATTGGCATGAATGTCACCGAAAAGAGCGAATCGCATGGGAAATGGCCGCCATGGGGGCAGATCAAGATGCCGCGACAAGCGTCGCTGTCGAGTCCAAAGCGACGTCGCGACAAGCGAACACTTGCATCGTTCGGGCCGGATGCCTAATTTCCGCGCGCCATGCCG
>CAYQRP010000015.1:0-17012 GCA_964419815.1 uncultured Luteolibacter sp.
CAAGGATGCGCTCTACCCCTGAGCTACGCGAGCGATGTTGATGCCGGCTTCCTTGGACCCGACAAAAACACCGCGACCGACTCGTTTGGCGAGGCAAGACGCGGCACCCCGGGCAGGTTTTGGGGAAGAGCGGGCGGACCTTAACAAAGCCGACCACTCTGTCAAAAAAAATCTCCGTGAAAAGAAAAATTGTTGGGGCTCCTCCAAAATCGAGGATTAACGCGGCATTTCGTTTCCTTCGGAAACCTGAAACGATACCCTCCGGATGCCGAGGCAGGTGCCTGATTCGCTATCCGCGTCGACGATCGCACCACAAATCCGCACCGGGCCCTTGGCGATCGGGAAACGCGTCGGCATGCCGGTTTTGAAGCGCCAAACGACCGAATCCACCGTCCGGCCGAGCACCGAGTCCTCGGGTCCGCACATCCCGGCATCGGTCAGGAAGCCGGTTCCGCCGGGAAAAATCCTTTCATCGGCCGTCTGAACATGAGTGTGGGTGCCGAGCACGGCACTGACCTTGCCGTCGAGGTGGCGGCCCATGGCGATCTTCTCGCTGGTCGTCTCGGCATGGAAATCGACGATGATCGGCCCGACCCCAGCCTCGCGCAGTTTCAAGGCCTCGTTTTCCAAGGCAATGAAGGGATTTTCGAGCGCCGGCTGCATGAAGGTGCGGCCTTGGGCCTGCATCACGGCGACGCGGCCCTTGGCGCACTCGAGCACCACGCTGCCGTTGCCAGGTGCGCCGTCCGGGTAGTTGATCGGTCGCAGAAGCCTCGGCTCGGTCGGGAAATACGGCACGATGTCAGGCTGATCCCAAACATGGTCGCCGGTGGTGATGACCGCCGCCCCGGCGCGCAGCAGGTCGATGGCGATTTTGGGGGTGATGCCTTTGCCGCCTGCGGCGTTTTCGCCGTTGACGATGATGAAATCGAGCGATTCGGTTTCCTTGAGAATCGGAAGCTGCTCGATCACGGCCTTGCGACCGGGCTCGCCGACGATGTCGCCAAGAAACAGAATGCGGATGGTGGCCATTTGAGGTAAGGGATGCGGGCAGACTTCCCGCCGAAGATTGATGGTGCGCCACCAAACGACAAACAAATTTCCTTCATGATGCCCATGCTCAAACGATCGACGGCCTTGCTGATTCCCCTGCTCTTGGCTGCCGGCTTGTGGCTGTGGTGGCAAAAGCGGGCGCAGGAAAATGTCGTGCCGCAAGCGCCGGCAAAGCCCCCCACCCTTTCAACCTTGGGCCGAGTGCCCGATTGGAAATCGCTCGAAGCGCAGCAGGAAACCATCACGCGAAGTGAATTCGAGCGCTTGCTCACCACCGTTTTTGCGAGCGGCGAAGGGTGGCGCGAATTTTTGGAAATAACAGAAAACGAGGCCCGCATCCGCACGGCCGAAGGCGAAAGTGCCGAGGTCTTTGTGCTGCAATTTGCGCGCGAAGGCTCCGCCCAAAAACCTGCGCGATGGTGGCGCACGCCCGAAGAATTGCCGACGCCCCGCGCAGACAAACCACTCGAGGGATTGCACGTCGCCATCGACCCGGGACACATCGGCGGCGAATGGGCGCGCATCGAGGAGCGTTGGTTCGACGCCGGCGATGGTCACGCCGTGTGCGAAGGCGATCTCACGCTGCTGGTCGCCAAGCGCTTGAAGCCGCAACTCGAATCGCTCGGCGCACGCGTTTCGCTGGTCCGCGAAAATGCCGAGCCGGTGACGCCATGGCGACCCGAGCAGTTGATCGAAACCGCACGCGAAGCAAATGAAAATTCCGCCGCCGACTCACCCATCGCCCAACGCAAACTCGCCGAACGCCTGTTTTACCGCACGGCGGAAATCCACGCGCGCGCCGAACGCGTGAACCAATCGATCAAGCCCGATCTCGTGCTGTGCCTGCACTTCAATGCCGAAGCATGGGGCGATCCGAATCAACCGACGCTCATCGATCGCAGCCATTTTCACATCCTGCTCAATGGCGCGTACTCAGACGAAGAGCTTTACCTTGCGGATCATCGTTTTGCGATGCTCGACAAGTTGCTGAGCCGCAGTCACGAGGAGGAAATGTCGATTGGCAGCAAGGTCGCCGATGTGTTTGCGCGCATGAGCGCATTGCCTCCCTACACTTATCCTGCGAACTCGACCCAGGCGCTGCCAGTAAACGGTCATCCCTACCTCTGGGCACGCAACCTGTTGGCCAACCGACTTTATCAATGTCCGGTGATTTTCATGGAACCCTATGTGATGAATTCCATCAACGATCACGCACGCATCAAGCTCGGTGATTACGATGGCACGCGCGATGTGAACGGCACTGCGCGCGTCTCGATCATCCGCGAATACGCCGACGCATTGGCCGAAGGATTGAAGCAGGCCTACGCGGCAAGGCGCGCGGGCGACGACCGATAAGTGCTAACGCGAATGCTGGATCGCTTCGCAAATGGCAGGGAAAATCTGGCGCTTGCGACTGACGACACCTGGTGCGTGGAACAACGCTTCGTCGATCCGCCCGAAGGGAAGCTTGGACAAGGTTGATTCGCGCCCGACGGCAAGGATCATGCTGTGATGCAAAGCAACGTCGGTGACAGCCAGCACCGCGAGATCATAGCCACGCGATTCCTGAAGTTTACGCAGTACCTGTTCGAGTTCTTCGCGCCTTGCGGCAAAGCCGTGCAAGTCGCGCTCCTCGACCTGCGAGATGCTCACGGTGAGGCCCTGCTCGACGAATTCCTTGCGGTCGGCATTGAGAATTTCCTCTGGCGAGCCGTTGGCGATGAGCGAGCCTTGCGCAAAAAACTCTTCCGTGAATTTCGCCGGATCGACTCCCGCGACGCCGCTCAGCCAGGTCAGCATTTCACGATCAAGTGCGGTCGTCGTCGGCGAGGTGAGGCAGAGCGTGTCGGAAACAATTCCCGCGCAGAGGCACATCGCCACACCGGGTGCGGGTTGCAATCCACGGTAAAAATATTTGCGCGCGACCAGCGTGCAGGTCGAGCCGACCGGTTCATTGAGATAACGAATCGGTTCGCGCGAAACCAAATCGCCCGCCAAGCGGTGGTGGTCGATCACCTCAGTGATCTCCGCTTCTTCAACACCGTTGACCGCTTGCGCGTACTCGTTGTGATCGACCAGCGCGAGGCGAATGCGCGGAGGATCGACGAGGTCGGATTTGGAAATCACGCCTGTCATTTTCCCCGAGACGGGATCAACCACCGGAAACAGATCCTGATCGGTTGAGGCAAGGCGCTTGCGCAAACGCGAGACGGGATCGCTCGGTTGGATGGTTTCAAATTCTGTTTCCATCACGTGGCGCACGGTGCGCGAGCAACGGATCAGCGTCGATGCGCTCGCCGTGTCCTGATCGCAACGCAGCACGAACACTCCGCGCGATGCCGCAAACTCTCCGATCTCGGGCGAAACCGGATTGCCGCCCGTGACGAGCAAAGCCCTTGCGCCGTGTTCGATGGCGTATCGCTGGACGATCGGACGATCACCACAGATCACCAAAAACTTCCCAATGTTGCCGTCCTTCTTGGCCTGAATCAAACGCTTCTCAACCGAAGCTTGGGATGAGGCACCAACGAGAAGAATGAGATCCTCCTCATGAGTCGCAAGCGTCTCCTGCGATCCAAGACTTTCGGCCCTGAGCGTCTGCGCGAGATGCGCGAGCGAGGCATGCACCGTGCGCACGCTGAGGCCTTCGGTGTCCGCCGGCAAAAGCAATCGCAGCAAATCAAAGTAACGCAAAATTCCGCACAGATTTCCTTCCTCGTCCTCGACCGGCACGCAGCGCACCTGCGCGTCAAGCATGCGGCGGTAGGCGGTAAGAAATGTGTCGGTGCTCGAGACCTTGACCACCTCGCGGCGGCTGATCATGCCCGCGTTGGTGCGCACGTCAGTAAGCAGAAGCGGTACATCCAACTGCGCTTTTTCGAGCACCCATTTGGTGCGTTGGGAAATTTCCCCGCACCGTGCGGCGGTCGCGCTGCTTTCCTCGCCCGAAGCGCGAAGCAATGCCGCATATCCGATCGCCGAGCAGATGGCGTCGGTGTCAGGGTTTTTGTGACCGATGACAAAAAACGGAGGCATGGAAGTCGGTGCGGGTTTGGGAAACGAAAGATAACTTCAGTCGACTGAATAAGTCACATCCTTTCGGGGCATCGGATGCCAAGCAAACCAAGACCCGTAGCGAGAATCCTACCCGTAAGTTCGCAAAGGGCAAGTCGGCTCGAGCGGACTGGCTCCTCGGATTTGAGCACCGGGCAGGCTTCGAAGAACGAGTGGAACGCGCGCGCCAGCTCAAGCAGGTAGTTGGCCAAGAGGTTCGGACGGAAGTCCTCGAGCACCGCCGGCAGGATCTCGCCAAAGCGCGCATGCAACCTCGCAAGGTGGATTTCCTCGTTTTCGCGCAGCACAATTTCGGCGGATGCCGCATCAAAAGCGGTGTCGAGCTTGCGAAAAATTGAACGCACGCGCACCGAGGAATATTGCAGATACGGCGCGGTATCGCCCTGCAAGGCCAGCATTCGGTCCCACGCGAAGACATAGTCGGTGAGCCGGTTTTGCGAAAGCTCGGCAAACTTCACCGCACCAATCCCGACAATCTCCGCGATCTCCGCAGCTTCCTCGCCCTTGAGATCGGGATTCTTTTCACCAATCAGTTTCGCCGCGCGTTCGACCGCTTCGGTGAGCACGTCGGTGAGCTGCACATTGTCGCCCGTGCGGGTCTTCATGAGCTTGCGATCCTCGCCCAGAATCGATCCGAACGCCACATGGCGGCAATCGGCCACCGCGCCCCAGCGTTGGGCGGCGGCAAAAATTTGACGGAAGTGCAGCTGCTGTGGGACGCCGACGACATACCAAATCTGATCGGCATTCCACTCGTCGATGCGAAAACGGATCGTTGCCAAGTCGGTGGTCGCGTAAAGGAATCCGCCATCGGCCTTGCGGATGATCGCCGGATTGTCGGTCCAACCATCTTCGCGATGCACCATGAAGGGATCATCCTCGTGCTTGCAGCTACCGTCGGAAAAAATGCAAACCGCTCCATTGCTCTCACGCGCGATGCCTTTGGCGAGAAACTCGTCGACCAAGCCGGCAAGACGATCATTGTAAAAACTCTCGCCGAGCCAGTGATCGAATTTCACATCGAGCGTGTCATAGATTCGCTGCAATCCTCGCTTGGAGACATCGATGCATTGCTGCCAGATCTCGAGGTTTTCCGGATCACCCGCCTGAAGCTTCACCAACTCGCTCTTGCAGGTCTCGAGCACCGCGGGATCGTCCTTGGTGGCGGCGTTGACCTCGCGATAAACGCGAAGCAACTCGGAAATCGGATCGACCTCAAGCGCCGCCTTGTTCAGCAGCGTTTTCCATCCGTGAAGGATCATGCCAAACTGCGTGCCCCAGTCGCCGATGTGATTGTCGGCAATGACCTTGTAACCGAGAAAGCGCGCAATGCGGCAAAGCGAGTCGCCAATGATCGTCGAGCGGATGTGGCCGACATGCATCGGCTTGGCGACATTCGGTGCGGAGAAATCCACCACCACCGTGCGGCCCGCACCCATGTTCGGAGCACCCAAGTGATCATCACCCAACAAGGCCTTGGCTCTCGCGGCGAAGGCTTCGGGCAAAATGCGAAAATTGATGAATCCCGGCCCGGCGATGTCGGCGGTGGCAAGATCCGCAAGATCAAGGTGGCCGATGATTTCCTGAGCCAAGGCACGCGGGTTTTTTCCGCGCTGCTTGGCGAGCACCATCGCGGCGTTGCTCTGATAGTCGCCAAAGCGCAGATCCGCTGCGGCCGTCACGCTGCAAGAAATCGGCTCGCCAAGTGTTGTGTTCAATGCCGCGGCAAGCCGCGCCTCAAGCTGCTGAAGAATCGTCATGTGATCGGGTGGGACGGGAAATCCGCCCTAGGATTCGGGCGGCGCCACACGGGACGACTTTGAATCCAAAATGGCAAGGATTTCATCGCAGTCAGTGGCATCAAGAATCCGCCGCGTGATGTCCTGGCCATTGAACATCTTGGCGATGGCGGCCAGCGTCCTGAGATGGAGTTGATAGTTTTTGCGCGGCACCACAAACAACACGATCACATGCACCGGCGCACGATCCACCGCCTCGAAATCAATGCCCGCCCTCGAGCGCCCGAGCACCGCGACCACCTCTTCGACCTCATCGGAAAACGCATGCGGGATGGCCACGCCCCCGCCAATGCCGGTGCTCACCAAGCGCTCGCGCTCCTTGAGCGCCTCCAGCGTCGCCTCGCGCACGCCTGATGCCAGCAAACCGCACGTGACGAGCCTGTCTACAAGCTCGGTGATCGCCTCCCAGTGAACCGCCGACTCCATTTCGGCGATGATTTGTTCAGCACTGAGCAATTTGACCAATTTCATGCAATGTCACACGGGCTTTCACCACGAATGAAATGTGTCACTAGCGTCACCATCGAATCCTTGCAAGACCATTGATGCCCCACGCGAATGCGGCTCATTGGACCGGCGCCAGCAACCTTGCAACACGGCAGGCGGCCCGAAACAAAAAGGGCTTTTCGGAAAAATCCTCGACCCGCGCCTCCACACTCGCCTCGAAATCCGCCTCCAGCATCCGCGCCACCTCGTCGACAAAGGCCGGATCGGGCGAAAATCCGGTGATCTCGAAATTGAGACGAAACGAGCGGTTGTCGAGGTTCGCGCTGCCGACCGCCGCGAGTCGGTGGTCGATGAGCATGACCTTTTGGTGCAAGAAACCGCGCTGATAGCGGAAAATTCTAACGCCATAGGGCATCGATTCCTCAAAGTACGAAAATGCCGAAAGCCACACCAGCAAGTGGTCGGGACGCTCGGGAATGAGAATGCGCACATCCACGCCGCGGATCGCTGCCGCCTGCAGCGCCGTGAGCACGCCCTCGTCGGGCACGAAATACGGCGATGCGATCCACAGCCTCTGCCGCGCGGTGTTGGCCGCCTCCGCCACCACCAACTGCCACGAATCCGCCGGATCCGCCGGCCCGGTCGGAATGACCGCCGCAATCTGATCGGCCTCTTCGAGCCGCGTTTCCCAAACGAGCTCCGGCATCGAATTGGAAGCCCAAAACCAGTCCTCCAAAAACACCAGTTGCACCGCCTGCACCACCGGACCGCGCATCGCCAAATGCGTGTCTCGCCACCCGCCAAAGCGCGCATCGCGCCCCAGATACTCGTCGCCGACATTGAGCCCGCCAATCAACGCCACCTCGCCGTCCGCCACCACGATCTTGCGGTGGTTGCGGAAGTTGAGCTGCAGGCGCGACCACCAAAAGCGGTTGACCCCAAACGAATGGCACTCGACGCCGGCCGCCTTCAATTCGCGCAAGTAACGCTCGGGCAATTTGTAAGAACCGAATTCATCAAAGAGAAAAAACACCCTCACGCCCGCGAGCGCGCGCTCGATCAATGCCTGCTGGAAACGGATTCCGAGCGAGTCGCTTTTGACGATGAAGAAATTCACGCAGAGGTGTTTTTTCGCCGAGCGAATCGTTTCAAAAATGTTGTCGAAGGTTTCTTCGCCATCGATCAGCAACTCGAGCCGATTGCCGCGCGTGAAGGGCAATCCGCCAAGCATCTTTGCGGCACGCTCGAAGGCATCGTCGTCGGGAATGTCGACTTCGTAGCGTCGCAGCCGCTCCATCATGCCAATCGCCAAGGCCGCCAGCCGACTGTCCTTCACACGCCTTCCGCCGATCTCGCGGGAAAAGCGCCTGCGCCCCAGCAGCCAGTAAAGCGGGATCGCCACAAAGGGCATCAGCAACAGGGAAAGCACCCACGCGATCGCGCCCTGCGAGGTGCGCACATGCATCAGCGCATGCACCATGTGCATCACGCCCACCGCATAGAACAACACCAAGATCATCCAACGCCACCAGGCATCGGCATCCGGCACATCAAACCACATGCGAACAAACTAACACGGCCGCGCCATCGCACAAGCGCCCGCAACACACCGCAATCAAAAGGCAAAGACCTCGCCCGCCTTGAAGAAACGCTTCAGTTCGGCGGCCGCAGCCTCAGGCGAATCGGAGGCATGGCAAACATTGGTCATCATGCCCTCGCCAAAGTCGCCGCGGATCGTGCCCGCAGGCGCCGTCTTGGAATTGGTCGGTCCAAGCAACTCTCGCACGCGGTTGATGACATTCTCTCCTTCGAGCGCCAACGCGATCACCGGCGTGCGGCTCATGAAGGCAACGATCTCGGGGAAAAATGGCTTGTCCGCCACGTGCGCGTAATGCTCGCGCAAAATCGCATCGTCGAGCTGCATCATTTTGATGCCTCGAATCGAAAATCCCGCATCAAGGAATCGGGCAAGCACCTTGCCGGTCAGATTGTTCTCAATCGCGTCGGGTTTGAAAAGGATCAGCGTGGTTTCAAGTGGCATGCGCGTGCCAGTAGGCTCGGATCCGCCGATGTGCAAGCGCTTTCAAGCGTCGGCCGCCGGAGCTTTTGCCGCCAAATGCTCTCGCACCCGCTCAATCAGATCCTCCGCCGAGCCGCCTTTGTGCAGCAGGTCGAGCGCCCCGGCCCGGCGCAGGGAGCGTCGGGATTCCTTGCCGCTGTCCATCGAAAGCCCGATCACCTGCACCCCGGGCAGCTCCTTGCGGATCAGGCGCGTCGCCTCCAGACCCGACATCACCGGCATCTGCAAATCCATCACGATGATGTCCGGGTCCAGCTCGCGCGCCAATTCAAGCGCCTCCTTGCCGTTGGCCGCTTCGCCGACCACTTCGAAGTCCTCTTCGTCACAAAAAACTCGCACTAAGCCCTGACGCACCATCGAATGATCATCGGCCAAAATCACCCGATATCGCGGTAGATCGCTCCCAGCGCCTTGGGACATTTCTGCCCGCTTCCTCGTCCGCACCATTTCATGACGCGCCTCTGTTAACTCCTCCGCGACGGAGTTCGGGTTTTGATCACGATCACCGTTGCAGGAAACGTTGAGAAGTTTCGCAGGAAAACGAAACGTGAAACATGAGCCCTGGCCCGGCGCGGAATCGATCAACATTTCGCCGCCCAAAAGTTCCACGCGCTCGCGCACGCTGAACAATCCAAAACCACCTTTCCAGGTTTCTTGCGACATCAACGCATCAACATCAAAACCCGCACCCTGATCCCTGATCGAAATTTTAAAAAACCCGTCACCGTCGCAAGCCATCGTGAGCTGCGCGGCCTTGACCGTTGAATGCTTGACGGCATTGAACACGATCTCTCTCACGCACTGGAACAGCGTGATGCTGATGTCCTCGTCGGGCATGAAGGATTTGTCGGCATCGACCTCGAGACTAAAACCGTACTTTTCCCAAAACCAATCGCACAACCAACCAAAACCCGCAGCCAGACCGCTCTGATGCAATACCGTCGGGCTCAGCTCCGAAGTCAACGAGCGGGTGATCTGGATGCATTCCTTGGTCATTCGCTCGATGCTGTCCAATTCCTCCAAAACCCTTTCGCTTTTGGTCTTCGGTTTGGTCGCACCAATATTGAGCAAGACCGCCACCAGCAACTGCTGCAAGTTGTCGTGCACCAGCCCGGCAATCCTTCGGCGCTCGCGCTCTTCGGCCAGTGTCAATTCACGCGCCAAACTGCGAAGCCTGCCGGTGCGTGCTTGAATTTTCGAATCCGAGTCCTCCCGGCTGCGCTTCAATTCATGCCGCGCCTGATGCAGATTGCTGATGTCGGTCGCGGCAAAATGAATGAGATTCTCATCTGGCAACTTCAATGCCGACAGAATCACAAAAACCGACCCGCCCGCGCGATTGATGAGACCGACCTCACATGGCGGCGCAGCACCAATTTCCAAAATCATTTCAAGGAATTGATCAAACGCCGCTTTGTCATCTTGCCTCACATGATCCGCAAGTCTGCACCCATGTGCCTCATCTCGATCGAGCCCCAGCATGCTTGCGGCAGCAAAATTCAACGCCTCGATACGACCCTCAAAATTGATCGCAAATCGTCCGATCGGAGCATGATCAAAGAGATGCTGGAACTTCTGCAGCTTCTTGTTCAGCAACGCAATTTCCGGATTCGTTCTCACATGTTTGACCCGATCGGACAAAGCTCCGTCGGCAAATGGTTTTTTTGAGTTTTCAGTTTTCATGATTACACAGGTGTCATGGGTTCGTGGGCGCCGTGTTGCGCCCGCCATACGAATGAGCAAGGGCACTCACCCGAGCTTGGCATCATGTCAAAAAGTGCAGAGATTTCGCAGACTCTGTATGTGAATAGATGGCACAAAGTTTACGATCTGCCAGATTTTTTACCGAATCGGTAAAATTAAAGCCTTCAACGCTGACGCAAAAGAGCGGCAATCATGCCCCACGCATCGCGCAAAGGTCTCACCTTTCCGCCTTTTTTCTCCATCCACCCCACTGGGACTTCGCGCCATTCGCAGCCCGCCTGTGCCAAGCGGCGCAGCAATTCGGAATCAAAAGCAAAACCGTTTTCCCGCAGTCGGCCGACCACGCGACGGTAATCATTGCCCAAAATCACCTTCACTCCGCACTGCGGATCCTCGCAGTGCAAATCCAACAACGTGCGCGTGAGCCAGCGATAAACCCGATGCGCCACGCCGCGCCAAACACCCATGTCGATTCGCGTCGACGCGGTCGGGCGACGCACTCCCAACACCGACTTGCCGGTGTCGGTCGCCGTGCGAAGCAAACCCGTCACATCATGCGCCGACACACTGCCATCGGCATCGACAAACGCGTACCACGCGGCATCGGGCGCCAAAGCCCACGCCTCACGCACGATCGAACCCTTGCCGCGATGCGCATTGGCATGATGCAAAACAAGCTTTGGATAAATTTTCGAAAATTCCGCATGCAAGGCCGCCAATCGATCACGCTCATCCGCCAACGATCCGTCATCAGCAATCACCCACCGAATCGGCATCGCGGCCGATGCAAGGGCGGCAGCAAGCTCAGGGCCGAATGCCCCAAGTCGCGTGGCATCATTCCACACGGGCGTCACCAAAATGATTTCATTGCTGGCATCTGCCATGAGGCTATCTAGAATGGCATTGCATGAATGTGGAATCTTTTATCGCATCCGCCTGATCCCATGCTCCCGCATCTCCACTTCAAAGCGGCCATCTGCTGGGTTGCAATCTTTGCGGCCGCAGTCTTTTTGCGCTTTGAGGACCTCGCCAAGCGGCCGATGCACGCCGATGAGGCCACCGGCGCGCGCATCACGGCGCAACGCATGGAATCAGGCGGCACGGGCTTTGATCCGACCCATTACCACGGGCCGACGCAAAGCCGCTTTGCGATGACGCTCTGTCATTGGCGCGGGGAAAATTCGTGGGCCGAAATGAGCAAGGAAACATTGCGCATCCTTCCCGCCGTCGCCGGATCCCTGCTCGTGTTGCTGCCGTTTTTCTGGCGCAAACGCATCGGCAGCGGCAGCGCCTTACTCGCGTCCGCGCTTTTGGCGTGCTCTCCATTGCTCGTTTATTACAGCCGCATGTTCATCCACGAAATGCTGCTCACGCTTTTCGGCTTGGCGGCCATGTTCGCGCTCATCTACCGAGTGCCGGCAATCGTCACGGGCGCATGCATCGGCCTGATGTTTGCCACGAAGGAAACCTTTGTCATCAGCCTCGCCGCATGGTCGGCAGCTGGGGGCCTGTTGTGGTTGAAAAAAGGCATGCCAAAGTGGTCGGCAATCCGCGCGCTGTGGATGCAACATCGCGTTTCTGTCTTGCTTGCCACATCAAGCGCCCTGATCTGCGCGGCATTTTTTTACACCGATGCCTTTCGCGAGCCGCGCGGCATGTTCGATGCGCTTCGCACTTTCTTCGTCTATGAAACCTCCAGTGGTCATGACAAACCCTTCGGCTACTACATCCAACTTTTGGCACTGCCCGTGAAGTCCGGCGGCGCATGGTGGTTTGGCACGCCGCTGATCCTGCTCGCTGCGACCGCATGCGTTCACGCCTTCGGCAAAAACCCACCTGCGCAAGCACAGGTGATCCGCTTCATCGCCATCAGCGTGATTCTCCACACGCTGGCTTACAGCATCATTCGCTACAAAAATCCATGGCTCGCCTGCCTGCCATGGGCGCAAGTCTGTGTGCTGGCAGGATTTTCATTCGCCGAATTTTCCAAGCGCTCCAAAGCCATGAAGGTGTGGCTTGTCGCGATCGCCGCCATCGCGATGGTCACACAAACATGGCAATCGCGTCAGGCCACCGGCCGCCTCGCTTCGGACGAACGCAATCCCTTCGCCTATGTGCCCACGCGACGGGACATCGAGGACCTGGAGCCATGGCTCAAACAACTGCAAGCGGTTTCGCCCGATCAATCAATCGAACCGATCGCCGTCATCGGCAGCGGCTACTGGCCGTTGCCATGGGTTCTGCGATCATTTGAAAAAACCGGCTATTGGCAAAGCCCGCCACCAGAACTCGCCTCGATGCCAATCGTTTTTGCCATGCCGGATCATGCCGAAGCGGTGGCAAATAAACTCGAAGCCACGCATCAGGCTCTGCCCCGCGGTCTGCGCACAGGAGTGCCAGTGATGCTTTTTGTGAAACGCGAGCTCTGGCAGCTCTGGATGCAGCACGACCCGCGATGAACTCACCATTTCCCATCAAAGACGCGCGGCATTTCACGCATCATGCGATGAACACGAGCTTCAGCCTGCGACTTCGCGGCATCGACGAAACCACCGCACGAGGCATGGCGCGCGAATGCTTTGATCAAATCGACGCGCTCGAAGCGCGCCTCAGCCGCTTCATGGAAGGCAGCGATGTTTGGCGCATCAACCGCATGCAGGGCGGCGAAACCCTTTTCCTCAACGAGGCCACCCATCAATGCCTGCTGCTCGCGCTCGATGCCCACGCAAAAACCGGCGGACTTTTCGACATCACGCTCGGCACGACGATTGAGCATCGTAAGTCATGCCCCGATGAAACACCTCCTCCGCTCGCCGGCATCCTCTCGATCGATCCCGAAACGCCAGCGATCACCTGCATCGAAGCCGGACGCGAAATCGACCTCGGCGGCATCGGCAAAGGCTTCGCCCTCGATCAACTCCGCACGCTGCTCGAAGACTGGGGCGTGCAAGACGCGCTGCTCAGCGCCGGTGCCAGCTCGATCCTCGCCATTGGCCCGAACGCATGGCCGATCGATCTCAGCGGCACCAACGAAACCCTCCGCATCGAGATCCGCAATCAGGCACTCAGCGCCTCGGGCATCACGATCCAAGGCGACCACATCGTTCATCCGCAGGGCGCCGATGCGATGCCCACGCAGCGTTGCAGCCGCATCTGGGTCAGCGCCGCCGATGCAACAAACGCCGAGGTGTGGTCGACCACACTCATGCTCATCGAGCCGAATGAGATCGCCTCGTTCATTGAATCCCAAAACGAACTGCAATCGGTGATCCTCGATCGCAACGGCCGCGTTGAAAAAATCCGCTAATTCGCGCGTGAAAAATTTCACTTCGACTTCGCAAGCCACAGGCCCGCACCTGCCAACAACGCGGCAATGATGCCGATCACCGCCCATCGCGGGAACGATTCGCTGTCATCGAGGTTGGCGTACTTGTTCGTGGACGCAGGCGTCGGGGTAACAGCATTCATTCCCTCGGGCTTGATCAGATCCGCGACGCTGAGTTGCGGTTTGCCCACCTCACCGCGCAAGGCCGCTACCTGGGCGGGCTCGACTGCTGGCGCGTTGTTGCCAAACGACTGACGCAGATAGGTCAACACGGCCGCGATCTGATCGTCATTTTGATAAGCCATCGGTGCCATGCCGCCCGCGATGTCGTACTCACGGCCTTTGACCGTGATCGGCCCGCGCAAGCCGCGCAGCTGGATGCGGATCAGATTCTCCGCCGGACCCATCACCCACTCGGAACCCGCCAGTGGCGGTGCAGCCGCCGTGCCCTCGCCTTGCTGACCATGACATGCAGCACACATCATGAACTGAATCTTGCCCTTTTCCATCACTGCCGGATCCGCACGGACGCTCACCAGGCAGAAGAAAAAAATCAGCGCGATGAAGGAAACAGATTTCATGCTTTGAAAAAATAAATGGTTCATCCGAATGCTCCGATGATTTTCCACATCGCAATCAGCATGGCAAAAATCAACACCATGGCGGCAAGCACTCCGGCAATGCGATCGCTCCAAGTAGGCCGCGGACGCGCGGCGGAAGCGGATTTCGGAAATACGATCAGCGCATAAACCAATCCCGCGACCAGGCCGCCCAAATGCGCCGCGTTGTCGATGAAGCGGAAGCCGACAAGCCCGATCAAGCCCGTGAGAAGAACGCCAGCCAGCAAACGGCGACGCGCCTTGATCGGCACCAAGCGACCATGCAGCGATTCGAAGACGATCAAAAAGCCCAGCCATCCCATCAATCCACCCGAAGCACCCACCGAGGGCAGTTCGACAAACCGCAACGAACATTCACCGCCGATCCACGCGGAAAAAAGAAACACCATGAACACGTGCGGCCACCCGGCGATGACTTCGATGCGCCTGCCAAGATAGACCAAGGCCGCGGCATTCATCATGAAATGAAGGAGGTTTCCATGCATCAATGGCGCCGTGAGCAAACGCCACCATTCGCGATGCTCGGGGTCCTTCATCAGGCCCGCCGCCAAGATCGAATTTCCAGGCATCAACTGCACCACACCGACCAACGCGATGAGCCCCAACAAAAAGCGCGTCGCCGGGGCCTTTTGCATTTCCAACCATGTCTCAAACCTCAGCACAGGCACCGCCGCCGCCACATCGCCCGCAGTCCAGTGATCCAATTCTTTCACCCGCTTGCGCGCCTGATACCAAGGGATGAATCCGAACACCAACCACATCAGCAAAGCCACCCCGATCGACACCGAAGAAACCAATGCGCGGATCGAAATTTCAAGTCGCGCGGCAATCGCCTCGACGGGTGCCATCGACCACGCGCGATAAAAAAGATAAGCCGCAAGTCCGCCCGCGAGAAAACTGAACCAGCGGATTTTGTCGCGCGCATCAGCAAGATCCATCCCCGCCAGCACCCGCCGCGAATGAAGCACGGCCGCCGTAGCGCCGCGAAGTTCTTCGGGCAAAACCATGTGGGGAAATGCCGGACTCCACACCAAGGCCATCGCGGCATTTCGATCGCCGTCGATCGCTTCGATCAGCGCCTCTTCGGATTCGCAGGAATGCAGACGACCCTTGTAATCCATCCAGCCCCATGCGGGCGGCGCCACCGGAAAGGCATCTTGTCGCGCCCACACCGGCTGGTCGGGTCGCTCATCACCAAGTGCCTTCACGCCAATGAAGCGTTAAGGTTGATCGGATTTTTCTGAAGATTCCGATTTCGGCGCTTCAGGTGCGACGGGCTCGGGAGCTGGCGGCGCAGTTTCCGCAGGAGCTTCCGTGGCAGCACCTTCAGGTGCGGGAGCACTTGTCTCCACGGCTGGAGCAGGAGTCGGCTCGGGAGTCGGCGCGGTCGCGGCCGGAACTTCCTTCACCTCGACCTTGGCCTCGGCCTTGGGTGCCACGAGAGTGGTCTTTTGGTTTTTTTGACCAATCAAAACCGCAAGCGTAAGGCTCAGCAGGAAAAACAAGGAGCCAAGATAGACCGTGCCGCGCTGGAGCACATTGGTCGTGCGCGCACCGAAAACCTGATCGGTCACGCCGCCGCCAAAGGCCGCACCCAAACCCTCCTGCTTTGGCCGCTGCATCAAAATGAGCAGGGTCATCAGAAGGCAAACAATTACGAAAACCACCAGCAAGAGGTTGATGCTGATGGAGAGCCAGTCGATCGCGGCGAGAGTCATGGGGCGGGAATATGGGTGGCTCGTCGGGGCTTGTAAAGCGGCGAGTTGATGCGAAATCGGGCCGATTTCCGCCGCGCAAGCCCCTTTTTCGAGCGTGCGCGACACTCATGGCGCGGCGAAATGGATGGCATTTCCCAAGGATTTGGCGTTCATTGAGTCGAAACTCATGAAAATGAAAGCCTCCTCCGCAAACCCGCTTCCTTTTCTCACATCCCTCGCCGCCGCCCTGCTGCCGGCCGCCGCCGATCCTTCGCTCACGATCTACAATCAGGGCTTCGCGGTCGTTCGCGATTCAGTGCCGCTCAATCTCAAGGCCGGACTCACCGAAGCCCGCTTCTCAAGCATGACCGCCCAGGCGGAAACCGATTCGGTGATCCTGCGCGATCCTGCGGGCAAGGTGAAATTTCAAATCCTCGAGCAAGCCTACCGCAACGACCCCGTTTCCTCGGGCCTCATGCTCCAACTCAACGAAGGCAAAACGATCGGCTTCGAAATTCGCGAACCCAACAAACCCAACCGCACCGTGCAGGGAAAAATCGTCCGCAGCGGTTACAGCCCCGGAGGGCAAACCAAGCAACCGATCATCGAAGTCGATGGAAACCTCCGCTTCTCTTTGCCCGGCGAGCCGCTCTTTCCCGCACTCGGCGATGACACGATCCTCAACCCGACTCTCACATGGACGATCAACTCGGCGGAGGCAGCGACTTTCGACGCCGAGATCGCCTACGTCACCGAAGGCCTCAGTTGGCAGGCGGACTACAACATCGTTGCCGCCGAGAAAGGTGACATGATCGACATCGTTGGTTGGGTGACCTTCAAAAATCAAAGCGGCACCGGATTCGATCAGGCAAAGGTCAAGCTGATGGCGGGCGATGTGAACAAGCTGCAAGAAGAACCGCGCATGCTGCAGCGCAAGGCCATGATGGCCATGGCAGCGGATGCGATGGAGGAAGCCGTCACCGAGAAAACCTTCGACGAATTCCACCTCTACACCATCGCACGTCCCGTCACGCTGCGCGATCAGGAAACCAAACAGGTCGAGTTCATTCGCGGCAACGGAGTGAAGGCCCCGAAAATTTTTGTCTATGACGGGGCGACGATGAACTACGGCGCGCGAAACTTTTATCGCGGCGAAGGCGATTACGGTGTGCCGACCAACAAAAAAGTCTGGGTGCTGCGCGAATTCAAAAA
>CAYQRP010000016.1:0-15211 GCA_964419815.1 uncultured Luteolibacter sp.
CCCTTCGCGCCGCCGCCGGGGAAACTTTGAGAACCCTAACTTTTTGCGTTGCGGCCGCCCGTGGGCTTGATTAGGTTGCTCGCCACAGCGTTAGCCCTAACCCATTTCGCAACCCTTTCAACATGGCCAAAATCCTCGGCATCATCACGGCAGTCTTGCTCGCATTCACCGCGCTCGTTGCCACCAAAAACAAATCCGCATTCGAAACGGAAATCGCCAATCTTGCCACCGAGAAAGGCACTCTTGGCACTGAGAAAAAACGGCTCGCAACAACGCAAGACGAGTACAACAAAACCACCCCGCTTGTCGAAGCGGAGGCCGACCTCGCCCAGGTGAATGCAAAGGTCGACGCGCAGTCGAAAAAAAATGACGAACTCAAGCAGGACTTCGATGCGAAAACCGCCAAGGTCGAGGCCAACAAACAACAACTCGATCAGATCCGCGAGAAAACCGACAAGATCGGCGACATCAACTCGCTCGCGTCGAAAGTCAGAATCTCCAAAGCCGAAATGGAAGAGCTGGCACTCGCGATCAGTGCCACCGAAGCAAAACTTGCCAACCTCACCGCCCAGAACAAGCAGTGCGAAAACCAAACCAACAGCCTGCGGCAAAAAATTGACACCCTTAGCAGCGGTCAATCGCTCCCGAGCCTGAACACCGCAATCCGCTCGATTTACCCAAGCTGGGGCTTTGTCACCCTCGGAGCCGGCAGCACCGGCGGAGTCGGCCCCAATTCCACCCTCGATGTCGTGCGCGGCAACGACACCATCGCCAAGCTGCTCGTGACCTCCGTTGAGTCAAGCACCGCCGCTGCCAGCATCATCCCCGATTCCATGACCAACGACACCGTACTGATGGTCGGCGACCGCGTCATTGCCAGCTCACAAAAACCCGCCGCTCAAGCCAACTGATCATCCCCCACGGCTCAACGACTGAATCGGCAAGCAATCCCATTTTTCAACACCCATGAAATCCATCCCCTACATCGTCGCCATCCTTGCGGCCGGCGGCGCGGCCTTTCTCTCGATCAGCCTTTCGGGAAAATTCAAGCAAGTGCAAGAAACCCGACTTGATACCATTGCCCAACATCAAAAAACAGCTGCCGACGCCGACAGTCTCAAAAAGAAACTTGATGATCTGAAGGCTGCCCTCGCGGACATCGCGAACAAAAAGGATGAGTCTCTTCAAAAACTCGACACCCTCCAAGCCACTGGCCGCAGCGTCGAACGCGACATCAGCGGACTTGCCGCCACCCTGCAAGCGCAGGAGGTTGATTTCGCCGAACTCAATAAAGCAAAGGAAGAACTCGCACGCATCATGAGCGGCCTTGGTGAAGATGTGACCATCGATACAATCGGTGACAAAATCAACGAACTCACCGAAAACATCAAATCCCAGAAAACCAAATTGGAGGAACTTGAGACTCTCACTACCTCCGCCGAAAAACTCCTCGCAACCAACCGCGCGGAACTTGACCGTCAGGTCAAACGAGACCTCGAGAGAATCTCACGCCTCAACCGTGACGCGATGGAATCAGTCGTCAGCGCGGTCAATCAGGACTGGGGCTTCCTCGTGATCGCGGCCGGATCCAACTCGGGCTTCACCCCGCAGACCGCGCTCATCGTCGAGCGCGATGGCAAAGCCCTCGGTCGCGTGCGCCCCTCTTCGATCGAACCCACGCAAACGATCGCCGAGATCGACTTTGACACCCTCGCTACCGGCGTGCGCCTGCAACCCGGTGACCGCGTGATCACTGCCAAGAGCGCTACCAACTGATTTTCCTCAGCCGACAGCGCCTGAATTCCCCCGCCATCTCCACATCGCCATGAAATGCCTCGGGATCACCCTCGCCGCCACCCTCTTGGTTCTCTGCTCCTGCGCCGAAACCCCTGAGAATAAACCGGTCGGGCCGACATCGGAAACGAGCAAAATTCCATGGAACACTCAAGTTCCAGGTCAGGGCATGGGTCAGTTCGGCATGATGCCGCAAAACCAGTACCGCAGGTAAGCGCTTCGCGAGAGCGAAAATTTCAAAGCGCTACGACACGATCAGTCGCGATGATACGGTGATCCGCTTCTCAGCGTTTCAACCCGATACAACTGCTCGAGCAACACGACCAATGCCAACTCGTGTTGCAGTGTGAGAGGCGAAAGCGAAAGCACCATTCCGCACGACTCGCGCAACTCAGCGCTATGACCATCGGATCCGCCGATCAGAAATGACAGCGACTTGATGTCGCCGCGCAGCGCCAAGGCGTCTAACCGGCCAGCAAACTCGCGAGTGCCCAGCAATTCGCCCCGTTCATCAAGTGCGATCCGATACGACCCGCGCGAGCGCTCCAACAAACGCGAGGAAACTTCTTCACGCGTGCCGGATTTCACCACCTCCATGCCATAGGCGCCGAATCGACCAAGCCGTTTGAGGTATTCGTCCACCCCAAGCCGGGCGTAGGCGAGTGCCGGACGCCCGGCGGCAATGATTTGCACTTTCATGAAGGCCATCAGAGCTTGCCCGATCATCGGGCGGCAGCCAAGATCAATCATTCATGAAACGCCTTTGCATTCTTGTATTCGCCGCCTTGAGCGGATGCTCGCCATCGATCGGACCGGTCGTTCCGCAAACTTCGGTCGAACGAAAAATGATCGGCGTTCTTCAAAAATTCGACCGCTGGGACGATGATGGCAACGGTCAACTTGATCGCATGGAGTTGGCCGATGGACTTGCGGGCAGCGGTCACTCGCCCGATGCAGTCATGGAATTTTACGACTCGAATCGCGACGGGATGATCTCGCTCAAGGAAGCTCAGAAAGCATACGGCCGCGCGCCGGAAGCCGATGCACGCATCAAAGCTCGAGCAGCAGGCAGGCAATGAGCGATACCTACGAATCATCGAGGCTGCTCGACGAGTACCTGCTTTTCCACTACGCCTCAGCTGAGGAAGTGCTGCCATCCGATATCGCCTGGCCTTCGGAAATGCGCAACGCGCTTGGATTTGTCCACCGCACGGTGTCACACTTTTCTAAGAGAATCGCGGAAAGCGCACTTGATATCGGTTGTGCCGTCGGTGGTTCAACTTTTGAGATGTCAAGGACCTGCCAAAAGGTCATCGGCATCGATTTTTCCCATTCGTTCATCAACGCGGCAGAAAAACTTCGACTTGGTCAAACCATTGAATACTGCCGACTCGAAGAAGCTCAGCTCACCACAAAGCTCAATGCAAAAGCGCCGGCCAACATCGATCCCAGCCGCATTCGCTTCCATCACGGCGATGCGATGAACCTCTCTTCGTCGCTTGGCAGTTTCGATCGCGTTCACGCCGCCAACCTCGTCTGCCGCTTGCCCGAACCGCTGCGCTTTCTGCAACGCCTGCCCACACTGCTCAACTCCGGCGGCGAACTCGTGCTCGCCACGCCCTGCACCTGGCTGGCGGAATTCACCCCGCCGCAAAATTGGCCTACAGGGTCCACCTTCGATTGGCTGCACGAAACCTTAAGCCCTGATTTTGAGCTTCATCACCAATGCGACGAGCCTTTTCTGATCCGCGAAAGCGCACGCAAATTTCAATGGTCGCGCTCGCTTGTCACCACCTGGCACAAAAAATAAAGCCAACTTCTTCATGTGGCTGGTAGGGCAACGCGGCTTTTCGGATCGATCCATACCATAAGAGTCGGCGCCGCGAGACCGCGTCGCCCTGCCGATCTGATAAAGCAATCGCTTCTCTATTACAAACTTCCCTCCTCTCAAGGAACCAAGAGCACCTTGCCGTTGCGATCCGCATCCCCAAGCCTTTTCAATGCCGCAGACCAACCCTCAAGCGCGAAAACCGAATCCACCTTCTGCTCGAGACGCCCCGCCATCACCAAGGCCGCCAACTTTTTGTAAGTTGCATGCACTTCCTCGCTCGGCGCTTGCTCCAGCCACTTGGTGACCCATAGTCCGCGCAGTCTGATATCGCGAAAAATTAAAAGCCCGTTCGGCAGCGTGAGCGGCTTGCGCGACATCGCTCCGTAAGTGATGTGAGTGCCACCCTCCTCGAGCAATTTCATCAATCGCAGAGCGCTGTCACCTCCCACGGCATTGAATGCGAGTCGCGCGCTTGCACCACCAAGACGCTCCAAGATTTCCGCCACCGCGTCATCGCCATCATTCAACACCACATCACCTCCCAAGGCGCGCAACTCGTCCGCCAATTCGGATCGCCGTACCAAAGAAACCGTGCGCACGCCCAGCTCCCGCGCCAACTGGATCACACATCGACCAACCGCCGAATTTCCCGCGTTCTGCACGACCCAATCACCGGGCTTCAATGCCGCAAAACCATGCAGCAATCTCCACGCGGTCGCCGGATTTACCTTCAGCATCGCCGCTTGATGAACATCGATCTCTTCGGGCAGAGGAAACAAATCAGCCTCGGGCACGATCACATGACTCGCCCATGTCGAAGCACGCCGCAAAAATATCACACGCCGCCCCACCTCAAAACGCTCCGATCCACCCGATACCACCACCCCGCAACCTTCGATTCCCGGCACCGCTGGCAGTGCAACCTTCACGCCATAAGTCCCCTCGATCAGGTTCAGATCCGCTGGGTTGATCGGTGCCGCCTCGATGCGCACCAGCACCTCCCCCGCCGCAGGCTGGCGAAGTTCAAATTCTTCGAGGCCGAGCACGTCCAACGGTTTTCCGCACTTGGCAAAAAACAGACGCCTTGCTCGCCGATCATTTCCGACATGCATCACTGCGTTCACGATGAGACATCTGGCATATCAAGCCAAGCTCCAAGACCATCACCTCGGTGCCAACAAATCATCCAAGGCGCTCTCGAAGTCAGCATATTGAAAATGAAATCCAAGCGATTCCAACGCCGCGGGCCGCACCTTTTGACTCGCCAGCAGCACGCCACCAAATCCACCAAGCACCAATTTGAGGGCAAATCCCGGAACGGGCAATACGGCCGGACGCTTCAAGCGTTTCGCAAACTTCTTCGTGAAGTCGACATTCCGCTCAGCCGATGGCGCGACGGCATTGACCGCACCACGCATGCGTTCGTCGGACACTGCCTCAACAATCGCGCGGCGCAAATCATGAACGTGGATCCACGGCATCCACTGCCGACCATGACCCAGCTTGCCGCCAAGCCCGGTCTTCATCACTCGCACCAATTTCTCAAATGCCGATCCGCCCCGTCCAAGCACCACACCAATGCGCAGACAAACCACCCGCACACCCAAGGCCTCGGCCTCCATCGCCGCATCTTCCCACTCACGGCAAAGATCCGCCAAGTAGCCGTCACCCATCGCCGATCGCTCATCGAGCTCATCCTCACCGCGATTTCCGTAAATGCCGACCGCTGAGGCGTTCACCAACACCTTCGGGCGCTGATCTGCCGGCATGTTTCGAATCAATTCCACCACCCGCTTCGTCACACCAATGCGGCTTTCATGAAATTTTTTCCGATTCGCCGCCGACCATCGCCGATCAATCGACTCGCCCGCCAAATTTACCACGGCATGACATCCGTTGAAATCCATCGCTCTCGCTGCCTGCCATTGCTCCACTCCCGCAAGCTCGCCACGACCCGAGCGACTCACCCCCACCACCCGAAACCCGCGCTCACAGAGCAACTCAGGCAAGCCTCGACCCACAAAACCACTCACCCCGATCACCGCAACCGTCAATTTGTCCGACATCAATCAAATCATGCCCAAAACCTCCTTGGGGTAAACCGCAAAGTCCGTCCTTACCCGCTTTCCACTTTACTTCATCCGCCATCGGAATTGTGATCTTCGCAATGTTGAAATTCGGCGCATGGCTGGCATTCCCGCTTCTGCTGATTCCTGCGCCCGGCCAGGAAATGACGGAGCCAGGCCTGCTGCCCGATCTGACGCTTTCAACATCGATTGATACGATCACGCCCGTGCCATCGCCTGATTTTCCACCGCTTGCCAATACCGGTGGCCCCGTTCCCAAGGAACTCGACATCGAAAATCTCGGCGGCACAATCAGCGGCAACGTTCGCGAACAAATCATCCTCGGTGGACCTGTCAAAATCAAAGGCGACAACGGCCTTGAGGTCTTCGCCGACACGGCCACGATCAATTTGCTCAACAAGTCGGTGACCCTCACCGGAAATGTTGCTGCCTACGAAGCCAACAGCCTCCGCCGCGGCCACCGCGCGGTCTACTACTACGAGCGAAAATTTCTCGATTCCTCCGACATGCGCGCATCGATGGATCCACTCATCCTCGAAGCAGGAAAATTCACGCTCGAAGAAATCAATGGAGAAAAAGTCTATGTCGGTACCGATGGCGGCATGACAACCCACGATTATGAGAAACCGAATTTCTGGCTCCGCGCGAAAAAAACCCGCGTTTATCCCAACGAAAAAATCGTTTTCAACAACCTCAAGGTCTACGCGGGCGATGTGCCGGTTTTTTGGCTGCCCTACCTAAGCCAACCGCTCCACGAAGAACTTGGCTACCACTTCCTGCCCGGCACCCGCTCCAACTGGGGGCCCTTCCTCCTCAACTCCTACGGCATCATGCTCGGAGGCAACACCGACCCCGTCACCGGTAAATCCGAAGACGGCTGGCTCCTCTCGCGCTGGCGCTTTGACCTCTACAGCGAACGCGGCATCGGCACCGGTCTCGATCTCATCGACAAAAAACCCGACGCTCGCGGCGACCTTGCCAGCCTCAGTCTTTATTTTCTCGATGACATCGCGCCCGAAACCACTCGCAACGGATTCCCCCGTGACCCCATCGACTCGGAACGCTTTCGTGTGGAACTGAAACACCGCAAATTTTTCGGCAGCGACAGCAAATGGCGCGCCGACACCCAACTGAGTTGGTTGAGCGATCAGTATTACCTCGGCGACTTCAGCCGGGACACTTATTCAACCAATCCATACCCGGACAACACTTTCGGCATCTTCCGCCAGGATGATTCGTCACTGCTCTCGTTCCTCACGCGGTTTCGCATCAACGATTTCTACCGAGCCGACACTCGTCTGCCTGAAATCACATTCGATCAAGCTCGCGGCCCCCGCTTCGGACTTCCATTCCTCCACGAAGGCACGACCTCGCTCGGAATCATCGCCGAAAAAGCACCCGATTCGACCCTCAGCGCGGTCATCGACCCACTGCTCACCCTCACCTCACGCGACGCGGCAGCCAATCAATACCTCAACCAACTCGGAGCCTATGAGCGCCGCCTCGCCGAAAACATGATCGCCCTACCCCTCGGCGATCCACGGCGCGAAGACATCCGCACGCAGCTATTGGATTCCAGCTACGCCCGTTTCCACACCTATCAAGAGTTCTCCATGCCGCGCACCTATGGCGATTTCTTCAGCGTGACTCCCCAAGCCGGCGTTGGCTACTCAGCCTATGAAATCACCGAGGGCGATGCCGACAACCTCGACCGCGCCACCATCCACGCGGGAGTCGAATCCGCATTCAAAATTTCCAAAGACTACGGCGATGTTGGCGGACGCGACTGGGGCCTGAGCGGACTCCTTCACATCATTCAACCCTACAGCAACATTTCGGTCGTCCATACCAACGATTACGAATACGGCGACCCGTCGGTCGACCACCTCAGCCCCAGCACCCGCCCACAACCGCTCGATCCTTTGCGATTCACCGCCATCGATGAACTTCAAAGCTGGGAAATTGCACGCCTCGGCGTTCGCAACCGACTCCTCACCCACCGCGACAACCAAAGCATGGAGTGGCTTTTCCTCGATACCTACATCGATGCCTTCCTCAACGAACCGGAGGACGAGCGCAACCTCTCCAACCTTTACAACGACCTTCGTTGGCAGCCTCTTCCTTGGCTCGGCGCCAGCATTGAAACTCAAATGCCTATCGGCTCGGACGGCCCCGGCTTCACCAGCATCAACAGCTCGATCAACTATCAACCCGTCGATTGGTTTGAATGCTCGCTCGGTTTCGTGCGCCTCGATCAGCATCCTTACCTCACCGACACCAACCGTGTTTCATTCCGCACCTACACCAGCCTCTCGGAAAACTGGGGCTTCGGCACTCGACACACGGCCGAACTCGACGACAACGTGCTGGAATTCCAGCAATACACCATCCACCGCGACCTCGGCAACTGGGTCTTCACCCTCGGTCTCAACACCCGCGACAACCGCTTCGAAAAGGAATACGGCGCGATTCTGCTTTTCACCCTCAAAGACCTGCCCATGATCTCCCTGCCGCTCGAAGTCGACGCCGGCTACTGACCCTCTCCCACATGAACACCTCCACCACTTCCGTCCTCAAGGCGCTGCAATGGCGCTACGCCACCAAGCAATTCGACGCCACCCGCAAAATCGATGCGGAAACATGGAACGCCATCGAGGAAACCCTCATCCTCACCCCCTCGTCGTTCGGACTCCAGCCATGGAAATTTTTCGTTGTCTCGGATCCTGCCATCCGCAGCGAACTTCGCGCCGCATCGTGGAACCAACCCCAAGTCACCGATGCTTCCCACCTGGTCGTGCTCACCACCCGCACCGACCTGACCCAAAGCGACATCGACGCGTGGATCAACCGCATGGCCGAGGTCCAAGGCTGCCCGACGGAAAATTTTGCCCCACTCGCGGGCATGATCCAGGGTTTCACTTCATCGATGTCGGCCGATGCCCGTCGCGCCTGGAACTCACGCCAGGTCTACATCGCCCTTGGTCAACTCATGACCACCGCCGCCATGCTTGGCATCGACAGCTGCCCACTCGAAGGCATTGACCCCGCTGCGTACGATCGCGCTCTTGGTCTTGAAGGCTCCGACCATGCCACCGTCGTTGCCTGCGCTCTGGGCTACCGAGATCCGGCTGACAAATATGCCGCGACTCCCAAAGCACGCTTCGACCGCTCGCGCATGATCGCGCATATCGGCGAAGCCTAAGCCATCACGGCTTCTTCGGCGGCGGAATTCCGAGGGCTTTCCACACCTCAGGCATCAAGGCTTCAATCATGGCATGGGAAATTTCGCGATCGCGATTGGTTCCGCGAAATCCAACATGAATCGATGGAATTTTTCCCATCGGCGCATCCATCTCACCACGCTTCACATAAAACCGCCGAGCAATCTCGTCGGCAACCTCCTCGTCGGAAGCCATCTTCCACTTATTTTTTAAATCAAGCTCCCGACCGATCCGCATGAATTTGTCGCGATCGGCAAGTTTCTCGGTCAGCAAGCGGACATTCTCGTCAATGAACCCGAATGGAGCCTCGGGACTGACCGGTATCGGCAACCAAACCGGATGCGGACGGCTTTGTTTGTACAGATGGTAGGCAGTCGCCAAACCGATCCCAAAAAGCAACAGCAAAGCCGCGCCGCCAATCAAAAGCCACCGTTGCATGAATCACCGATAGCATCCAAGATACCCGCTATCCAAGTAGGAAATTCATGGAATATCCCGCCACCACCGCCACCGTCGAAACCCTCCCCAACGGGCTCACGCTCATCCTTCAGCCGGAAACGGCAAACCCAGTGATCAGCACCCAAATTTGGGTCGAGACCGGCAGCATGCACGAGGACGAGCACCTCGGCGCAGGCATCTCGCACTTTCTCGAACACATGGTCTTCAAGGGCACCCGCGACTTTGATGCCGGCGAGCTAGCCGCTACCGTGCAGTCGGCTGGCGGACACTGGAATGCCTACACCAGCTTCGATCGGACGGTGTACTACATCGATGGTCCCGCAGACTCGCTCGAGATCTTTCTCAAGTGTCTCACCGGCCTGGTCTTTTTTCCCGTCCTGCCGGAATCGGAATTCGAAAAAGAAAAAGACATCATCCGTCGGGAAATCGACATGGGCCTCGACGATCCCGACAACGCCGCCTCGCGCCTGCTATTTTCCACCGCCTTTCAACACGACCCGCGCCGCCATCCGGTGATCGGCCACCGCCACCTCTTCGATCAAATCCAATACCGCGACCTGACTTCATACCATCGCACGCGATACACGACCGATCGTTGTTTTGTCGTGATCTCTGGCGACTTTGATCCACAAGAAGCTCGTGAGTCTCTCATCGACCTCACCCGCGAGTGTCAGCCCGGTTGTGGCAAGGAGCCACTGCTCGCCACCGATCCACCCCAAGTCGCTCCACGCTTTGCCCGCGATACCTTCGTCATCCCCGCCAGCAAAATCACCCTGTCATGGAAAATTCCATCAATCGATCACCCAGATTCCCTGGCACTCGACGTCCTCGCCGCCTTGCTCGGACGAGGAAGATCGGCACGGCTCTACCGACGCATCCGCGAAGAAAAAAATCTCGCTCTTGAAATTTCCGCTTTCTCCTGGTCATCGCCCGCTCGCGAGGGACTTTTTGCGATCAACGCCGAAGCAGAACCATCACTCGCCAATGAGCTTGTCGATGCCGTGATGATCGAGCTCGCCGATCTCCAAGAATCCGACCTCAGCGACGAAATCGAAAAAGCAAAACGTCAAATCATCACCAGCCAATTCCGCTCGCTGACAACCGCCTCCGGCCGCGCTGCCGACCTCGCCAGCAATTGGCTCGAAGCACGCGATCTCGATTTCACCCGCCGCCAAATTCAGGCGATCCAACTCATCAACGAGGCCGATGTTCGCCGTGCTGCCACCCGCCTCACCCGCGAGCGACTCATCCACACGGTGCTCGATCCGATCGACACTCCCGCGCCAACGCAGTTCGCAAGCACCTGCCGAGAGAAAGCCGACGCCACCACCCACACGCTGCCAAACGGACTTCGCGTCGCGTTGCTGCCAGACCATCGCGTTCCGCTCGTTCACATTCATGCAGCTGTTCGCGCCGGCCTTCCTTCGGAAACTGCGGAAAACAACGGCATCAACCAACTCCTCGCATCCACACTCCCAAAAGGCACGACCTCTCGCAGTGCCGCAGCCATCGCCACCTCACTCGAATCACTTGGCGCATCGGTCTCCGCCCACGCAGGCAACAATGCGCTGATCATCCAAGCGGGCGGACTCTCCCAAGATGCTTCCCACATCATCGAAATTTTCGCCGATGTGATGCTCAATCCTTCACTCGAAGAAGCCGCGATCACCCCGGAAAAAGCCAGCCAACTTGCCGCGCTCGAGGAAGCCCAACAAGACCCGCTGCATGTCGGATTTCGCACCCTGCGAGCCGCGGCATTCAATGGCATCGGCTACGGCCTCGATCCTCTCGGATCACACAAAAGCCTGGGCGCAATGAGTCGTTGCTCGCTTTCCGCCCACCACGCACGCCATTTCAATGCCACCAATACAGCTCTCGCCGTCACAGGTGATTTTGATCCGACGGAAATGCTCGGACTGATCTCCGAAAAATTCTCCGCCTTTCCCTCCGGAGAAATTTGGACGCCGCCCAACACGATCACCACACAAGGTGCCGACCTGACCCACCATCTACCGAAAAAACAGGCGGTCATCACGATCGGCTATCACGGCGCTTCCGCGATTTCGCCCGATCGCCGCATGCTGGCAATGATCCACGGATACGCCTCCGACATGGCAGGCCCGCTCTTCACCCACATCCGCGAAAACCTCGGCCTCGCCTACCAAGTCGGCGCCAGCCAATTTCACGGCTACGACAGCGGACTCTTCACATTCTATGTCGCCACCTCGCCCGAGCAGGCCTCACTCGCACGCATCGAGCTGCTCAAGGAAATCGAAAAAATTGCACACAAAGGCATCCCCGATGCCGCTTTCGAACGCGTGCGCTCTACCCTCATCAGCAGCCTCGCCATCCAACAACAATCCCTCGCACGCACCGCACAGAACGCCGCGCTTAATCTGCTCTTTGGCCTACCCATTGATGAAGACCGACACACCATCGAAGCCTACCGTCAGATGAGCCCGAAAATGATCGCCGATGTCGCGCAGCAAATTTTCTCGCAATCAGCCACCATCGCCACCGTCATACCAACGCGTGACGATGCCTGAAACAAATCACCTCCCATATTTCAATGAGTCCCACCGAGACAAATCAAGCGACCGAAATCGAAGTCGAAGTGGTGAATGTTTCCAACGCCCCGCTGCGTGAGGAAAAAACCCGCGGCGCACCACATGCCCATGGCCCGTGGTGGTCGAATCTCGGGCAAAAATTTAACGCACGATCACCGCTTCAACGCGTCCTGATCGCCCTCGCTCTCATCCTCGGCATGGGAATCATTCTCGCTGCCGCCCTCCTCTTTGCCGCTGTCGCTCTCATTGCATTCATCCTCCGCCGCATCAAACGCTTGTTTCTTTCGTGAGCACTGCATGAACCTTCCCGCGGAAGGTCCGCTCTAAGTTTTGAAGGGCGAAAAAAGTCGAAGAAAACACCGTTTCTTCAATCTCCTCCAACTGAACACTGCCAACTTGAGCCTTGAAACTCCCTTCAAATCCTAATCCCCGCATTGACACCCCCGCACCGACTCGACCACCCTCTGCCCATGTCACGCTTTGCCAATAAAATTGCAGTGGTCACTGGTGCAGGCCGCGGAATCGGTCAGGAAATAGCCCGCAAACTCGCCTCCGAAGGAGCCAAAGTCGCCGTCGTGAGTCGCAGCGCCTCAAGCTGCGGCAAAGCCGCCGAGGAGATCAACAAGGAGTTTCCCGGATCTGCCACCGCCTACGATGTCGATGTCGCCGACCATCAAGCAGTCCAAGACCTCGCCACCCGCATCACCAACGAAATCGGCGCACCCAACATCCTCATCAACAACGCCGGCGTCACCCGCGACACGCTTCTCATGCGCATGAAGGAAGAGGACTGGGACACGGTCATCGACACCAACCTCAAAGGCGCTTTCAACACAGTGAAAGCATTCATGCGCACCCTCATGAAAGCCGAAGACCCGCGCATCATCAACATCGCCTCGGTCATCGGTCTCATCGGTAACGCCGGCCAAACCAATTACTCTGCAAGCAAGGCAGGGCTCATCGGTTTCACCAAAGCTGTCGCCCGCGAACTTGCCGGACGCTCGGTGACTTGCAACGCAGTCGCTCCGGGATTCATCACAACCGACATGACCGACGAACTTTCCGACGCCGTTAAAGAAGCAGTCCTCGCGAAAATCCCTCTTGGCACCTTTGGTCAAACCACCGACATCGCCGATCTCGTCGCCTACCTCGCCAGCCCCGCCGCACGCTACATCACCGGTCAGGTGATCGCCGTCGATGGCGGCATGACGATGTAATCTCCATTCACAACACGCCATGCACTTGCTCCTCATGCGTCACGGCAAGGCGGAGGATTCCAACCCGCAGGGTGATGCGTCCCGCCAACTCGTCGAGATCGGACGCGAGCAAGCCCGCCGTGCCGCCCGTGCGCTTTCCGAGGCAAAACAATTGCCCGACATTGTTCTCACCAGCCCCTACGAACGCGCCCTGCGCACTGCGGAAGAATTCTGCGCCACCGCCGGCATCGCCGCACCCATCATGCAAGACTGGCTCGCCTGCGGCATGCACCCGCAAACCGCCCTGCGCGAACTCAGCGCCTTCACCGAATTTCATCGTGTCGCCATCATCGGCCACGAACCCGATCTATCCTGTCTGATTTCTCACATCACCGAAGCTCCCTACGGTTCATTCCTCATGAAAAAAGGCGCCTTCGCCGCCATCGAATGCTCACCCCCGGCTCGTGGTGGCACCTTGCTCTACCTCGTGCCACCGCAATTCACCCAGCTTCAGGTTTGAACAAAGCCAAGGTTTTCCCCAAAAAATTTGCGCTGTTATCCCAGCGTTCCAATCTACCTCAGCGGTTTTGATTGCATGCAAGCCCCTCTCTCGTGAGGATCAACGCAATCGTCAATTCGGGCACGCTCATGAAAGTCATCGCCGTCGCAAACCAAAAAGGAGGTGTGGGAAAAACCACCACCGCCCTCAATCTCTCCGCCGCATTGGCGCTTCGCGGACAACGCGTGTTGCTCGTCGACCTCGACCCGCAAGCGAACTGCACCAGCGGCCTCGGCATCGAGACGCCCGAAGGCGGCAGCCTCTACCCGGTCCTGCTCGGCAAGGCCAGTGTGCGCGATCAAATCATCCCCAGCGGACGCGAAAACCTCTCGATTGTCCCTTCGGAAATGGACCTCGCCGGCGTGGAAATCGAACTTGCCCGAAGTGACGACCACCTCACTCGCCTGCGGCAAATCCTTCAAGGCCTCAAGCCCAACGACCTTTTCGAGTTTTGCATACTCGACACACCACCCTCGCTTGGCGTGCTCATGACATCCGCCCTCGCCGCTGCCGATGAAATCCTCATCCCACTCCAATGCGAATGGTTTGGCCTCGAAGGCCTCGCCAAAATCGTGCATGTGATCGATCAAATCCGCGAGTCCGATGCCAACCCGCAACTCCGTCTCGAAGGTATCGTGATGACGATGTTCGACGGCCGCACGCTCCTCTCACGCCAAGTGGTCGAAGAAGTATCCAACTACTTTCCCGAACAAATTTACCGCACGATGATCCCGCGTTCGATCCGCATCGGTGAAGCACCAAGCCACGGGAAATCCATCTTCGAACACGACCCCAGCGGACCCGGCGCCCAAGCCTACGGCAAACTCGCCGATGAATTCCTCACCCGCCACTCAGTCTGCGGACCTCCGCTTGCAAAGTCGTAGAATTGAATAATCACCACGCCTGATCGCCACGGCTGTCGTAGGGCAGCCACAGCAGGGCAACCCTGCCAACCTTCACATCGGTCTTCGTTGGTTTGATCGATTCGGTTTCCAAAACCAATGCTGCCGGATCGTAGGAGGCAGAGATTTTCAAAATCTCCTCTTCCATTTCAGCCTGAAGCGTTTGTAGCTCACCGGCGATTCCCGCCACCTTGGCATCGGCATTCGCCACATCCTGATGCTGTTTGTACGCACTGCTCGCTTTGCCGATGGCCGCGCTACCACGTGTGAGCGAACCCAAGCCGGCCTTGCGTCCCAGCAAGCCACCCAACAGTCCACCAAGCATCGAAACACCCGCCTGCATCTTTGCCGCGTTGGCCTCGGCCTTTTCCTTCGCCAACTGAACTTCGGCACTACGCAACCTTGTTTCGAGAGCCGCAATTTTTTTCGTCGCCGCCGCCCGCAATTTCTCCACCGCCGCATCCCGCGCTTCGCGCGCCTGATGCTCAATTCGCGCACGAAATTCGCCCTCGGTCTCACCAAGTTTTGACCATAGCTTAAGCGCCGCACAACTGAACACATCCGCACGCTCGTTGCGATACATCCACTCGGCAAA
>CAYQRP010000017.1:0-2986 GCA_964419815.1 uncultured Luteolibacter sp.
CAGCTGGTTCAAAGCGGGCTCACCGATGCGACCATGTTCCTGCCCAATGGCGAAGTCGTGCAACCCACCGAGGCCCTTTACCACCGCCCCGTTCTCCTGCTCCGCGGAAGTTTCAATCCGGTGATGAACATTCACCTCGAGATGCTCAAAGGCGCGCGCCGCCAGTTCTGTCAATCGCTGACCCCACAAGAGCAGGGACGCGAGGTCGAACTTTGCGAAATTTCGATGCACAATCTTTTGCGCGAAGCGGGCGTGGATCCGGTCGACTTCATCGATCGAGCCGACGCGCTCCAGTCGCTTGGCAAAACCGTGCTGGTTTCGCGCTGTGCGGAATTCCATCGCATCGCGGCATTTCTCAACCGCTGCACCGACAGTCCGGTCGGCATCGTTCTCAGCATCGGACTGCTCAACGAACTCTTTAAGGCGAAGTGGTCTGAAAATTTGGCGGGCGGACTGCTCGAATCATTCGGCCGACTCTTCAAAAAAGGGGTCACCCTTGAGGTTTTTCCTTGGAAGAACCGAAAGACCGGCGAGTTGGTGACGGCGGAAAATTTTCATGCGCCGGAAAACTGCAAGCACCTCTACCAACACTTTGTCGAAAACGGCCGCATTCGGGCAATTCCTTGCGAGAACGACGCGCTGCTCGCCTATACCAGCCGCGATGTGTCGCGCATGATCCAAAAGGACGAGGCTCAATGGAGGGAACTCGTTCCGGAAAAAGCATGGAACATTGCCAAGCGTCAGGCAAAATCATCCGCATGATCCGCCGTCATGAGCGATAACCCATCCACCGCAGGACCCACACAAGCACCCGGCAACGCCGAGGTGATGCGGCAGCTCGTGAAGTATCTCGAATCGGAAAAAGAAAAGGGCCGCAGCCATGTGCTGCTCGATGCGCAAGCGCGTCAGGTTCTGCGTCACCTGGCAAGCCGCCCAAGCGTAAAGCCGCATGTTACCTCCCACAACGTGAGTGCGGCACCGGACCCGGTGGTCAAAAAAATCAAACAAAAATCCGACAGCGAAGGCGGCATCGAAATTCCAAGTCTCGATTCCATTTCTTCATCACTGCCAAAAACCGATCAACTCGCAGAACTGGAAAAACAAATGACCGGATGGCTCGGCGGAAATTTTCCACAGTCCCTGCGCCAAACGCTGGTCTTTTCCTCCGGCAGCGCCGATGCGCGCCTCATGCTCATCGGCGAGGCTCCAGGCCATGAGGAGGAAAAATCTCGTCGTCCTTTCGAAGGCCCCGCCGGAAAGAAGCTCGACAAGATTCTCGAAGCCATGGGCCTGAATCGCGACAATGTCTATGTCACCAACCTGGTAAAATTTCGCCCTGCCACGCCACGGCAAACCACCAACAACCGCAAGCCCTCGCCCGCCGAGGTCGCCGCCTTCATGCCGGCGATTCGCGAGGAAATTCGCATTGTGCAACCCGAATGCATCGTCGCACTTGGGGCCACTCCGCTCGAGGCATTGCTGCAGACCGATGCAACCGTGTCGTCAATGCGCGGAAGCTGGCATGATTTCGAAGGCATCCCGCTGCGCGTCACCTACCACCCAAGCTACCTCCTGCAGTCCGGCGAAAGCCCCGCCGTGAAGCGCATGATCTGGGAAGACATGCTCGCCGTGATGGAGAAACTCGGCATGGAAATATCCGCCAAACAACGAGGATATTTCCTGCCAAGTACCTGACTCCTCACGGCAATGGCTTTTCTCCCAAAATCCGCATCGGTTTGGGCATCGGCTTGCGGCGCAGGCCAAACTGCCTCACCGCATGGCGCTGCAAATGCGCTACTGCCGCCGCGACATCGTCGGTGAAAAAGATCAGCTCGGGATCCTCGGCACTGATCATGCCCTCATCGGCCATGTTGTACACAAAGTCCATCAAAGGCTTCCAGTAGTCCTTGCCCATCAGAATGATTGGAAATCCCTTGAGCTTGCCGGTCTGGATCAGCGTCATGGTTTCAAACATCTCGTCCATCGTTCCCGCTCCGCCCGGCATGACGATGAACGCGTAGGAATATTTCACCAACACCACCTTGCGCGTGAAGAAATGCCGCATCGTTAGCGACCGATGCACATAGGGGTTGAGATGTTGCTCGAAGGGCAACTCGATGTTCACACCCACCGAGCGACCGCCCGCCTCATAGGCCCCTTGGTTGCCTGCTTGCATGATGCCTGGGCCGCCGCCAGTCATGACTGTGAATCCCAAACGACTCGATTCCTGACCCATGCGCCGCGCCATTTCATAATAGCGCGATCCCGGAGCCACCCGCGCCGATCCAAAAATCGTCACGCAGGGCCCCACAAAGTGCAGCACGCGAAAGGCCCTCAGCATGTCGACGCAGACTCGAAAAAGCGTGGCCAAGTCCTTGATCCGCGAGCTCGGCCCTGAGAGCAGTGTGCGGTCGGGCAGCTCAAGCTCGAACATCTTGAGCGCCTCGATGTCCTGTTCGGTGATCGGCGGATCTGCCATGTCAGAGCCGGGTGATGGGGTTGTTTGGTTCACAGCCCACAGCATGATACGATGTTCGCCCCATTGGAATCACGGAATCACAGCACCGCGTCGATTTTGTTGCCGATGGATTTTCTCGACCACGGCAGATCCACATCGCTATGAATTTCCACATCCCCAGAGCGTGACCATGCAGGAAAAAACTCTCTTCGAAAAAATCCGCGACCGCGAAATCCCCGCCGACATCGTCCACGAGGACGACCACTGCCTCGCCTTTCGCGACATCTCGCCGCAAGCGCCCGTGCACATTCTGGTGGTTCCGAAAAAACCAGTCCCGCGCATCGCGGCAGCCGACAACGACGATGCCAGCCTGCTCGGGAATCTCCTGATCGCAGCCGCAGCCGTTGCCCGCCAACAGGGCATCGCCGATAGCGGCTTTCGTCTTGTTATCAACAATGGCCGCGACGGAGGCGAGACGGTCCCACACCTGCACATCCACCTCTTGGGCGGACGCCCGCTCGATTGGCC
>CAYQRP010000017.1:3086-15199 GCA_964419815.1 uncultured Luteolibacter sp.
CCCAGCACTTCGACCTTCACCGGCACCACCCCACGTTTCACAAAACCAAGGCGCTCGGCCGAGCCGATCGTCACATCGATGATGCGTCCGCGAATGTACGGCCCACGATCGGTAATCGTCAGAACCTCGGACTTGCCGTTGACCTGATTGGTCACGCGCACCTTGGTGCCCATCGGCAGAGTCTTGTGCGCCGCAGTCGGGGCGAAATTGCACAGTTTTTTACCACTCGCGGTGCGCGTGCCGCCGTTGGTCTTGATCGAATACCACGACGCCTCGCCGTGCTGCACCGATTTCACCTGCGGCGCTACCGCTGAGGCATCCGATTTGGCATTGCCGGTCGAAGCGCAACCGGGAATCAAAAGAATGGCACCGAGCGCCAGGCAGACCGAGTGGAGTTTCCGTGTCATGTATGTCGTTGGTTGATTTGATCTCCGCCACAACCCTGAGGCGTGGGGGGCGAAATCTGTAAGGGCTTGAAAATGAGAGATCAAGCCAAAATGAGCGCGTGCGCGAAGCCGTAAAATCCTGATAAAATCAATGCCTTGAAGGCATTTAGTTAAGAAAACTTAAGTAAAAATTTTGCGTATTTTGCGCCTGTTTCCGATTTTTTCGCAGTTCCTCGACCGCTTGCAGTTTCGGTCTGGCTTGCGCCTGTCGCGCAGCTTTGCTTGGATCCGCAGCCGCACATTTCTCGAGGCACAAGCTCTCCCATCCAGCGATCTCCATGTTTTTTCTCACCACCGCCATCGACTACACCAACGGCTCGCCGCACATCGGTCACGCCTACGAAAAAGTCCTCGCCGATGTCCTCACCCGCTACCGTCGCCTGCGCGGGGACGAGGCCTACTTCCTTACCGGTGTCGATCAGCACGGTCAAAAAGTTCAACAAACCGCCGAAAGCCAAGGCATCGATCCGGCAAGCTTCGTGGCAGAGATCACTCAACGCTTCGTCAAACTTTGGGAAACCCTCGGCGTCGAATTCGACGGCTGGGCCGAGACAACCGACGAGCGTCACAAAAAATGCGTGCAGGCGATCCTCTCAAATCTCAAAGCCGCCGACCAACTTTACAAAAAATCCCACTCCGGCCACTACTCGGTGCGCCAGGAACAATTTCTCTCCGACCGCGACCGCGACGAATCGGGAAATTTCGGACCCGAATGGGGCGAGGTGGTGGTTATCGAAGAGGAAAACTGGTATTTCAAACTCAGCGAGCACACGGCTTGGTTGAAGTCCTATCTCGATCAAACCGAGGACGCGGTCATTCCCGCCTTTCGCAAAGCGGAACTGCTCAACGCCCTCGAACGCAACCCCGGCACCGACCTGTGCATTTCGCGGCCCAAGGCCCGACTCCACTGGGGCATCGAACTTCCCTTCGACAGCGACTTTGTCACCTACGTCTGGTTTGACGCGCTGATCAACTATGTGTCGTTCGCCGGTTACCACGCTGCCGCGTCCGACCATCTTCCCGATTTCCAAAATCTCTGGACCAGCGACGAGCGCCCCGTCCATCTCATCGGCAAGGACATCCTCGTGCCTGCCCACGGCATCTACTGGCTCTGCATGCTTCACGCGATGGGTTTCCCCGATACGGAAATGCCGCGCCTGCTCGTCCACGGCTGGTGGAACATCCGCGGCGAAAAAATGAGCAAGTCGCTCGGCAACATCGTCGACCCGAAGGAGCTCGCCGAAAAATTCGGGGTCAACGCCCTGCGCTACTACCTCATGCGCGATATCGTCACCGGCAAGGATTCCGACTTCGACCCTTCGCGACTGGTGATGCTCTACAACACCGAGCTCGCCAACGAGTTGGGCAACCTTTGCAACCGCGCGCTCAACATGTCCCAGCGTTTCACCGCAGGCATCTTGCACCGCGGCGGCATGGCCACCGATGACGACCTCGCGCTGCAAACTTCGCTCATCAACGCCACCGCCGACTACCGCACGGCGATGGACGAATTCAATGTCGCAGCCGCGCTCGAAGCGATCAGCCGCCATGTGGTCCATTGCAACGGCTATGCCGAACGCATGAAACCATGGGAACTCAATAAGGACCCGCAAAAACACGAACGCCTTGCCACCGTGCTCTATCACCTCGCCGAAAGCGTCGCGCACTGCGCAGTTTTGCTCGGTCCGATTCTTCCCACCGCGGTCGGCAGCCTCGCGGCTCAACTCAATCTCCCCCACCTCGCGCAACTCCATCTGCACGACCTTCGCTGGGGGCTCATCGCCGACGGTCACGAAATCGGCAAACCCGCTCCGGTGTTTCCGAGAATCATTGATGCGGAACCCGCCTGATCTCGCGTCCGCTCACCACGACACGACATCGTCGGAACCTTTCAGCGGCACCACACTGCGGGGACTCCCGCCTTTGCCCTTCTGGCCATCCTTGCCATAGGACCAAAAAACATAGGCCTCATCCCTTGGCTTGGTTTCATGATATTCGGCAAGCCCCCATGTGTGCAGCCTGCGATCATTGCGGCCGTTGTCGAAATCAACCAACTCGTCCGACGGGTTGGTTGATTTGAAACCGTTGATCGCCACAATGACATTGCCTCCCCACGGATCGAGCAACCTGCCGTCCGGCCCGATGCCGCACTTTCCGTCCTCAGCCATTTGAAAAACCATGTAGGACTTCTTCTGCGGATTGCTTTCCCTCGTGGAAAAAGTTTCACCCTTGTAGGGAAATTCCCGATCCTCGCCCGCCAATGCCGCAACGAGGAACTGCGTGGAGTAATTGCCGTCCGGGTCGCCGTAAATCGTATCCCAGCCACTGTCGCGCTTCGACCTTGGAATCGGCGGTTTTTGATAGTCACCCTCAAAAAGCGACATGCCCATCTGGAAATCGCGAAACTGCGCGAGCGCCTTCGACTTGCGCCCGTTTTCCAGCGTGCGCATGCTCCCCGCAATTCCCGCCGCGCAAAGCAGCAAAAACACCGCCATGCCCACTGCCAGCTCCATCAGCCTGAAACCCGGAAGCTGGTTGGCGATTCGCTTCAAACCCTTAAACATGGCTAAAAGAAAGATGTCGGAAAAACCATCAGAGGTTGAAGCTTTTTTTACACAATCAAGCGTGCGCCCGAAATTTTCCAGCCTCCCGCTGCCATGAGACAAGCGTCGAAACTGATCGCCCTGCTCGCAAGCATCCGCACGCCGAACATCCCCGGCGTCGTCTGCCATGTCGTGACGGGCATCTGGCTCGCAAGCATGACGACCTCTATCCAGATTTTCAACAGCATCAGCGCCATCACCTCCGGCATCCTGCTCTATCTCGCCGGCAACCTGCTCAATGACTGGCACGACCGCGAATGGGACACTCGCCATCGCCCCGAACGCGCGCTGCCGAAAAAAATTTTTCAGCCGTCAACTTACCTGATCTTCGCCATCGCCTGTTGTTTCATCGGTATCGCCTGTGCTGCCACCAATCCCCGCTCACTGGCAGTCGCCGCGATGATCCTTGGCCTGATTCTTCTTTACACCAAATTTCACAAATCCTCACCACTCGCGATTTTGGCAGTGGGTCTTTGCCGCGCGTTGCTGCCCATGCTCGGATACTTCGCCTGCGGCGGATTGGCGCTTACGCCAAATCTCATCCTCATCGCCACCGCCCTGCTGATCCATACCTGCGGGCTCTCACTCCTCGCGCGAGGCGAAGCAAAACCCGAACACCGACCAAGCCGCGTGTTTCTTTTTGCCTATCCGATCGTCGTCGCCGCCGCCTGCCTCACGCCACACATCAACAACCCAAGCGATTGGCTCAATCTTACGCCCGCCGCGCTGCCCTATCTGTTGTGGACCTTTCTCGCGCTGTTTCTTTTGCGTCGATCCACCTTCACAGGCGTCTCAATGCTGCTCGCAGGATTCCCGCTCATCGATTTGACCTTTCTCATTCCCCTGATCACGAGTCCCGCAGCATCACTGCCTTGGTTCGCACTCTGCGCGCCACCCATCGCATTGGCGCTCGGAAAATTTCTGCAAAAAATCGTTCCTGCAACCTGATCCGCGATCCGGCTTGCGATGCACCCGCCCGCAGTTTCAAATCCCAAACACCACTCATGAACATCGCCGACAAACAAAAGCAACTGCTCGACGAACTCGCGCTCTTCAACGATTGGACCGAGCGCTACGAGTATGTCATCGGCCTCGGCAAAAAACTCCCCCCGATGGAGGAATCCGCCAAAACGCCCGAACACCTGATCAAAGGCTGCCAGTCCCAAGTCTGGCTCGACGCCGCGATGCGCGACGGCCGCATCGAGTTCAGCGCCGATTCCGACTCGCTCATCACCAAAGGCATGATCGCCCTCTTCATCCGCGTGCTTAACGGTGAGTCGCCCGATGCGGTCCTCACCGCCGACATGAGCTTCATCGACCGCACCGGACTCAAGGAACATCTCGCCCCCACCCGCGCCAACGCCCTCGGCCTCATGGCCTCGCAAATGAAACAACGCGCGCTCAACTTTGCCTCACAGCAATCCTAAGGCCGTAAAAAAATGCGGCCGACCTCGCGAGTCGACCGCATCGTTAAGAGCTTTTTACACTGGGAGAAATCAGCCCGGAAGCAAGTCCTTCACCGCATCGCGCTCTTCCTTGAGTTCGTTGATCGATGCATCGATCTTCTCGCGGCTGAAGGCGTCAATCGGCAGACCTTGCACGACTTCCCACTTTCCGTCGCTGATCGTACGGATCGGCATCGATGCCATGAGGCCCTTTTCGATGCCGTAAGATCCATCGGAACAAACAGCCACCGAATGCCAATCGCCCGCGGGCGTTGGTGTGATGAGACTTCTGACCGTGTCCATCGCAGCGTTGGCTGCGGATGCGGCCGAAGAGGCACCGCGCGCTTTGATGATCGCCGCTCCGCGTTGCTGCACGGTGCTGATGAATTCCCCCTTGAGCCAATCGGCGTCGGAGATGACATCGACCACCGAACGACCCTGAATTTTCGCATTGGTAAAATCCGGGTACTGGGTCGCCGAGTGGTTGCCCCAGATGCAAAGGTTGCTGACCTCCGACTGATGCACGCCCGCCTTCTTCGCGAGCTGGCTCTTTGCGCGGTTTTCATCAAGACGGGTCATCGCAAAGAAACGATCCTTTGGCACACCGTCCGCGTTGTTCATGGCGATCAGTGCGTTGGTGTTGCAGGGATTTCCTACAACCAACACGCGCACATCGCTGGCCGCATTGCGGGCGATGGCCTGACCCTGACCCGTGAAAATCTTGCCGTTGATGCCGAGCAAATCGCCACGCTCCATTCCCGCCTTGCGTGGCACGGAGCCGACCAACAAGGCCCAGTTGGTGCCATTGAATCCCTCATCAAGATTCGAAGTTCCCACCACTTCGTTGAGCAGCGGAAAGGCGCAGTCATCCAGTTCCATCATCACGCCCTCCAACGCGGCCATGCCGGGTTCGATCTCGATGAGCCGCAGATTCACAGGCTGGTCCGGACCAAAAACAAAACCGGATGCGATGCGAAAAAGAAGCGCGTAGCCGATCTGGCCAGCAGCGCCGGTGACTGAAACTGTGATGGGGGTCTTCATGAATGTATCGGGGAAAGACGGTGAGTTTACCATCCGTGGCACCAAGCCTCAAGCCATTCCCGCCGATTGCGCTTTGCAGCCTGCCAAGCATGCCTTAAACCGCCACCCATCATGAGCGACATCGTTCTTCTTTTCTCCGGACAAGGCGCCCAAAAAACCGGCATGGGCAAGGACTTCATCGAATCATCCGCCACCGCCCGCGAAATGGCCGAAGCGGCGGATCAAGCCCTCGGGTTTTCGATTTCCAAAATCATGACCGAAGGGCCCGAGGAGGAACTCACCAAAACCTCACACTGCCAACCCGCACTTTACCTCCACGGGCTGATGGCCCTCGCCCTGCTGCGCGAAAAAGCCCCCAACCTGAAGCCCGTCGCCGCGGCCGGACTTTCACTCGGCGAATTCACCGCCCACGCCGCCGCTGGCACTTTCAGTTTCGAGGACGGCCTCAAAATTGTCGGCAAACGCGGAGCCCTCATGGAGCAAGCCTGCAACGCCACCGAAGGCTCGATGGCCGCACTCATCGGCGGCGATGAAGCCCAAGTGCGTGAACTCGCAAAAGCCGCCGATGTCGATGTCGCCAACCTCAACGCCCCAGGCCAAATCGTTCTCTCGGGGAGCATCGCAGGCATCGACGACGCGATCGCGAAAGCCAAAGACTTCGGCATCCGCCGCGCCATCAAACTCAATGTCGCGGGCGCCTACCACTCGCGCCTCATGCAATCGGCACAAGACGCACTTGCCCCCGAACTCGCCGCCGTACCGATGCAGGCACCCGCCATACCGGTCGTTTGCAACTTCGCCGCCAAAGCGGTCAGCGAACCGACCGAAATCCGCTCGATGCTCGAAAAACAAGTCACCGGATCAGTCCGCTGGACGGAATCGATCCAAACCCTGATCGGCATGGGCCACCGCCACTTCATCGAACTCGGCCCCGGCAAGGTCATCGCCGGACTCGTCGCCAAAATCGACAAGGACGCCACCGTGATTTCCATCGAAGACCTGCCAAGCCTCGAAGCCGCCATCCAGCAACTCGCCTGATCGAATGAAAATTTTCAATCATTTGAAAAAAGGGATTGCCTCCACGCCAAGCGCCTCCTAGTTTCCCGCCCACCCGAACGGGATGGAGCGGTAGCTCAGTTGGTTAGAGCGCCAGCCTGTCACGTTGGAGGTCGCGGGTTCGAGCCCCGTCCGCTCCGCCATCCCCGTTCGTGAATCAACCCCGCCCCACAAAGGCGGGGTTTTTTCGTCTGTAGCGGCGATCACCGGTGCCATTCTACTCTTCTTCCCTCTTCTACTTCCAACCTTTGAACAACACCCGAAACCGCAGCTTCTTCATCTTGCTTCTTGAGTCTTCAAGTCTTCCGTCTCCACCCACCAACTGACGCAAAACCTTGCGCTCTGGCGGTTTCCGCCCTTTCATGCCTCCCCATGCCTACTGTCGCCATCGTCGGCCGCCCGAATGTCGGGAAATCCGCGCTCTTCAACCGCCTCGCCGGTCGCAAGATCGCCATCGTGCATGACCAACCCGGCGTCACCCGCGACCGCATCAGCGCACCATCGAAGGCAACCGCCCACGCCTGCACGATCATCGATACCGGCGGTATCGGCGGCAACATCGAGGATGGCTTCGACGCCCAAGTCGCGATCGAGGCAGACATCGCGATGCAAACGGCCGACCTCATTCTGTTCGTGGTCGATGCCCATGACGGCCTCACCGCGGTCGACCAATCCATCGCGCAAAAACTTCGCAAGGCCGCGCCACCGGTCGTGCTCGTACTCAACAAGGTCGATGACCCGAAACACGAATCCGCATTCGCCGATTTTACCCGACTCGGGTTTTCAAAAGTTCTCTTCGTATCCGCCGAACACGGACGCAATTTCGGTCGTCTCTGCGATGAAATCGATGCGGTGATCGCACCACTCGCGGAGGAATCGGAAGCGATGGCCGAGGTGGCCGAAACCGAAGGCATCAAGATCGCCATCGTCGGCAAACCGAACGCCGGAAAATCCTCACTCGCCAACGCCATCCTCAAGGACGAGCGCACCATTGTCTCCGATATCGCCGGCACCACCCGCGATGCGATCGACCTTCCATGTTCGTTCCAAGGTGAAAATTTCACGCTCATCGACACCGCCGGTCTCCGTCCGCGCGGCAAGCGCGACAACTCCGTCGAGGTCTTCTCGGCAATGCGCACCGAAAAGGCCATCCGCCGCGCCGATCTCTGCGTGCTGGTCGTCGACGTCGCCGCAGGCATCACTGCCCAAGACCGCAAGATCGCGCAAACAATCATCGATGAGAAAAAACCCTGCCTCATCGTCCTTAACAAATTCGACCTCTACCACCCCGGCGCCAACCAAGGCGCACGACTCGAAGAAGCCACCGCCCACGCACGACGCGAATTGTTTTTCCTCCACTTCGCCCCCGTCGTCGCCTGCTCGGCGAAAACCGGCGGCTCGGTCGAAAAAGTTCTCAAGGAGGCCCTCAAAATCCGCAAGGGCGCACAAAACATTCCCGGCACGGGCCAACTCAACCGCATTCTCCAAACGGCTTTCGATACCAACCCGCCCCCACTCGACAGCCGACTCAAGCGCCGACTCAAACTTTATTACGCCACCGCCGCCACCAACGAAAAATACAGCGTGATTCCCGTGCCGGTGATCGTACTCTTCGTCAACGACAAGCGCCTCATGGCCAGCAGCTACGAATCCTATCTCACCAACCAGTACCGTGCCGCCCACCCGGCTCCCGGCATCCCGGTGATCTTTTCGGTGCGCTCACGCTCGCGCCGCGAATGGGAGCCGCGCCAAAAACCGCAAGGGCACTGAAATTCTCCATTGCCATGAAACTCATCGCCATCATCACGATCAGCCTGGCCGCCGCACTTTGCGCCCAGGCAAAGACATGGCGAAATGCGCAAGGCACCAAATCCTTCGAAGGTGAATTCGTGAGCCGCACCGCGAACGATGTCACCATCCGCCAAGCCAATAACAAAACCACCACGGTCGCACTCGACAAGTTGCACGAGGATGACCGCTTTTGGCTCGATCAGAATCACCCGTACGAAACCAAGACCGCAGAGAATCCTGCCAACGTTTTTGACCAACTGCTGTTTGGCGACAACCGCAATCAGGTCGAGGAAAAACTCAAGGCCAGCAAGTTTGCCAAACTCACCGTCGACGAAACTTTCCTCGGCCGCTCGGGACTCAACGATGTTTTCCGCACCACGGAAAAAATTGGCGGACTCGACGCAACGCTTTTCTTCGATTGGGGCGACGGAGACAGCCTCAGCGAAGTGAATCTCCACACCGATCCGCAACCGATCGCGCAAGCCGCGAAAACACTCGTGCCCTGCTGGAAGGAATTTGCGAAACTGCTCAGCAATCTTTATGGCAAACCGCTTGTTTCATCACCCGAGCTCAATATTACTTCAGTACCTGAAGACGCCTATCAACCCACCCACCTCTGGAATCTCGGCAAGCAAGGCAGCGTCACCCTCGGCGCCTCGCGCGCAGGCGAAGGCATTCTGATTGTCTGCCGCTTCTCAGAGAAAAAAATCAACCCGGTTGCGCTACCCGAGTAAGCAAACCATGAAGGGGAAATCCGAACTCCTGAACCTTCAGTTCATCGAAGCGCGCCACTCGCTCGTCGAACTCGCCGCCTTTCTCGATCGATTCGACCGGCATGAGGGTCCACCCGACTTTCGTCACGAAGCGCTCAAAAACGCGCTACCCATCTTGCTGGAAAACCGCCCTGATCGCGCCCGCAAAATCCTCGAGTCACTGTCAGATCCCTCCAGCGATCCAATCCCCCACGCCTCCACTCAAGGTGCCTCCGGCGCGCCCAGGCCAGACCTCTGATTTTCCTCCGCGATGAAATACATCGAACCTCACGCGCACATGGTCAGCCGCACGACGGATGACTATGAAAAGCTCGCGCTTGCGGGTTGTGAGGCAGTGTGCGAGCCCGCCTTCTGGGCCGGCTTTGATCGCTCATCCGCCCAAGGGTTCCACGATTATTTCCGCCAACTCACCGAGTACGAACCGCAACGCGCGGCGAAATTTGGCATCAAGCATTTCTCGTGGCTCTGCATCAACCCAAAGGAAGCCGACGATCCGGCCTTCGCGCGCGAGGTGATGTCGCTGATCCCCGAGTTTCTCAAAGCCCCAAACGTCCTCGGCATCGGTGAAATCGGACTCAATAAAAACACCCGCAACGAACTCACCATCTTTGAGGAACATGTGCAGCTCGCGCTTGATCACCAGCTACCGGTGCTGATCCATACCCCTCACCTTGAAGACAAACTCAAAGGCACCCGACTCATCCTCGACTCGCTCGCGAATTTTTCCCAACTCAACCGCTCGCAGGTCATCATCGATCATGTCGAGGAACACACGGTCGCCCAAGTACTCGACGCGGGATACTGGGCGGGCATGACGCTCTATCCGCACAGCAAATGCTCGCTCGATCGCGCCATCGACATTCTTGAAGTGCACGGACCCGAGCGCCTTTGGATGAACTCCGCCTGCGATTGGGGCATCTCGGATCCGCTCGCGGTGCCGAAGTGTGCCCTGCGCATGAAGGCCCGCGGCCACGACCCCGCGGCCATCGAAAAGGTCATTCACCAAAACCCCGTCGACTTCCTCAGCCAGTCGCCGAGATTTGTGATCTAACAGAAGCGTCAGTTGAAATTCCGCCACGCCCATCTCGCCTACTGCACCAACATCCACCCGGCCAATAACTGGGAGGAAACCCTGCACCGCCTCCAAACCCACACGCTCGGCGTTCGCGACCTGCTGGTAAAAAATGGCCTGCTAGCCACCAGCGAGCCCTATGCGATCGGACTTCGTCTCTCCGCCCTCGCCGCTCACGAACTTTTGCAGGGCGACCAACTCGCACGCTTCCAAGACTGGCTCGCCGAGACCAACACCTATGTGTTCACGATCAACGGATTTCCCTACGGAAATTTTTACAATACCCGCGTGAAAGAACAGGTCTTCGCGCCAGATTGGACGCAACCAGAGCGCGTGGAATACACGAAAAACCTTTTCGAAATTTTAGCAACCATCGCACCACATGAAATCGGCGGATCAGTTTCAACCCTTCCAGGATCCCACAAAATTTTCGAGGCGGATGAATCAATCATTCGCAAAAACCTGATTCAGCTTGCCGACTGGCTCGATGATCTTTCGGAACGCAGCGGCAAGGATCTGCACCTTGGACTCGAACCCGAGCCACTCGGTCATATCGAGAACACCCAAGAATCACTGGCCTTTTTTGAGCGACTCTCAAATGAGGCTGATAACACCACATCGTTGCTCAATCGCATCGGCATCAACTACGACTGTTGCCACTTCGCCCTGCAATTCGAGGACGCCAAACATTCGCTCGAAGCACTCACCCGCACCGGCATCCGCATTTCAAAAATCCACCTCTCCAACGCGCTCTCACTCGATCCGCAAAGAACAGAAGCCATCGCCGCGATCGCAGGCTTCGACGAGCCTGTTTACTCGCATCAGGTTGTGCATCGAAATTCATCTGGCGCGCTGACCCGCTTCATTGACCTGCCTGATTTTCTCAACGAAAAAGTTTCGGATATGACAGGAGAGGCGCGTGTGCATTTTCACATCCCGCTCGATGCCAAACCATCGATGCTGCTTGGCTCGACCAGCGATCATGTCACCGACACGCTCTCATGGCTCAGCTCTCACCCCGATGCCTGCACACACCTCGAAATCGAGACCTACACCTGGGGAGTGCTGCCCACAGAGCTTCGCCGACCGGTCGAGGAACAAATCGCCGCGGAATACCGCTGGGTGCTCACACAAAACATGTAGCGCATTGCCAAGTGCGGGCCGCTCGTGTTGGATCGCGCCATGTCCGACATCAAAATCACCGTTCACACCACCGCAGGCGACATCGACGCCACTCTCTACGCATCAAAGGCCCCACTCACCTGCGCCAATTTCCTCAACCTCGCGCGCCGCGGCTACTACAACAATGTAGCGTTCCACCGCGTGATCGAAGGCTTCATGCTGCAAGGTGGCGATCCAACCGAAACCGGACGCGGCGGCCCGGGTTACAAATTTGCCGATGAGTTCCATCCCGACCTCCGTCACCGCTCACCTGGCGTCTTTTCAATGGCCAACGCCGGACCCGGCACCAACGGGTCGCAATTTTTCATCACTACCGTCCCCACCCCCTTCCTCGACAACCGCCATTCGGTCTTCGGCCAAGTCACCAACGGCCTCGACATCGTGGAAAAAGTGACCGGCAAAAACAACACCGGCGAGCGCGGCTGCAAATTCAACGGCGTCGGCGACAAGATCACCTCGATCACCATTCACGACGATACAACCGCGCTTTTCGAATCCCAAAAGGACAACATCGAACACTGGAACTCGATCCTCGACCGCTGAGCTTTCAACTCAGCGCCGACCGCGTCTGCGGCCTCGGCTCGAGCGACCGCCACCCGCCGACTGTTTCGCAGCCGATAGCTTTGAACCGTTAGCCGACTTGCCGCGTGCATGACGCTCGGCAAGCGATTCGCTGTGCCAGTCATGGCCATCCCACTTGGGAA
>CAYQRP010000018.1:0-4828 GCA_964419815.1 uncultured Luteolibacter sp.
TAAACAAAACCGAGGCGGGCACGCTCGTTCTCACGGGAGCCAACACCTACAACGGCAGCACCACCGTTTCCGCGGGAACGCTTGCACTGCCCTCTGGCAGCACGGCTTCCGCCATCACGGTGGCCTCCAATGCCAAACTCGGCCTCACCCTTGGATCGACCGTCACATCGACGGCCGCGCTCACGCTTTCTGCGGGTCACTCGATCAGCATCAGCGGTACGCCGACGCTTGAGAGCTACACCTTGTTCACCACATCGGGTACGATCACCGGCACTCCGCAACTGACCAGCGCGATTCCGGATTACGAATTGCAAGTGGTGGGAGGAAACGAGCTGCGCTTGGTTCAAAGTGCGGCCGATCCTTATGCAGAGTGGTCCGGTGGTGCGGCATTTGAAGCCGATGCCAACGGCGACGGCGTGAGCAACGGCATGGCCTTTTTGCTGGGCGCTGCCGATCCGAATGTCAACGCCCGCAGTCTGCTGCCAAGCGTCTCCCGCATTAGTGGCAATTTGGTGCTGAGCTTCAGCATGCGCAATGCCGACAGCCGCGGCACGGCCACGCTCAGCGTGCAGCACAGCGGCGACTTGGGTCTTGCCGATCCGTGGACCACCGTGTTGGTGCCCGATGCCTCAGGTGGCCCGACAAGCGGAGTGACTTTCAATGTCAGTGCCGGCGATCCGCTCAACAGCGTCAGCGCCACCATTTCCTCCAACGAAGCCAGTGGCGGAAAATTGTTCGGACGACTCATCGCGACTCCATAAAATCCACGGGCGTCGTTGTCTCAGCGATGCGGCAATCGTCTTCCGTTTTCCAAAAGTTTGCGCGCCATAGCTCGGGGTTTTTTGGCGATCTTTTGCTTGGCAGCATCGGACAAAACATCTAACCAATCACCTCTGATGCCTGTGCTTAATGAAAACCGCCGCAGCCGCATGCCGTTGGCTCTCTCGCCCAGGAGTTTCAAGCTCCAAGCCCATGCTCAAAGCATCCTTCGCAACATTCGCGCGGTCGGGCTTTGTTCGTTGAGCCTAGTCTTGGCCGGCACGCTAGTGAAGGCGGAGGAAGTTCGTCGTCCGAATGTGATTTTGATCATCACGGATGATCAAAGCCCGCGCAATCCGCCCACGCCGAATTATCCGCATTTGGTTTGCCCGCCGGGCTTTGGCTTCGGCGGCGACAAGGTGCTGAGTCCCAATGTGAACCGACTGGCCAGCGAGGGCATGGTCATGACCAATGCGAACGTGAGCTGCCCGGTTTGCACGCCCTCGCGCTACACGACGCTCACCGGACGCTATGCGACGCGGACCCCCGGCGAGGTTTTCAACCGACTTTTCCCCTCCGGCTCGATGGCGCAGCCGGAAAACAATGTCGAACTCGGGCGCGGTGAAGTCAATTTGCCCCGCCTCCTGCAAGGCGCAGGCTACACCACGGCCTGGGTCGGCAAGAGCCACATCATCGAGCAGCACATTCTCGAAAAACCCGCTCTGTGGGGCACGGCCGCCGCTCCCGGATTGAAACCCTACCCCATGAACAGCGATCCGAAAACGGACGCGAAGACCAATCAGGCGATGCGCGAAAACCAGCAGTGGTGGCGCGAGCGCATCCGCAAGGAAGGCTTTGACTGGGTGGGCGCGGTCTATCCCGGCAACCTGCTCGAGCTCTTCAACAAGCCCTCCAATGTCCACAACGTCGAGTGGACGACCCGCTCGGTCCTTGATTTCCTCGACACGCGCTCGGCCGACGGCGACAAGCCCTTTTTCCTCTACTACGGCACGACGATCCCGCACGGGCCTGATCCGTGGGGAAAAACCAAAGATGGATTCACGCATGGAATCGACGCCGATCCGGGCTACACCGCCGAAGGTTACCGCACTGACCTCGACTACTCGTTCATGCCGTCGCGCGAATCGATCAAGAAGGAAGTCGCTGCGGGCGGATACGATGTGAAACACGCGTGGCTCACGTGGTTCGACCACTCGGTCGGCGCGATCCTGCGCAAGCTCGACGAGCGCGACCTTACCCGCGACACGCTGGTGATCCTGACCTCCGACCACGGCACTTGGCGCTATGGCAAGACCACGATGTACGACGGCGGTCTCAAGGTGCCGCTCGTGATGCGCTGGCCCGCAGGCATCCGCCCGGGATCGACCTATCCGCATCTCGTGCTCAACACCGACTATGCCGCGACCATCCTCGATCTCGCCAAAGTCAAGGTGCCCGCCGATTACAAGCTCGACGGACTTTCGCTCGCGCCCGTGCTGCGTGGGGAGAATTCCGCGCCGCTGCGCGAGGAAACATTTCACGAAATCGGCTACGCCCGCGCGATCAAGACTCCCAAGTGGAAGTACATCGCCGTGCGCTATCCCGAGGACATCCAGCGCCGCATCGATGCCGGCGAAAAATTTCCCGGATTTGAAGACGCACCGCCCGTCCCGCGCCCCTACCTCGTGGCCAATCCCCATCTCGGCCATCACAGCTCGCGTCACAACCCGAACTATTTCCTGACCGATCAGCTCTACGATCTTGAAAAAGATCCGCAGGAAAAAACCAACATCGTCGATCGTCATCCTGAAGTCGTCGCCGATCTCAAAGCCCGCCTCAGGAAATATCTCACCACTTTCCCGAACCGACCCTTCGGAGAATTCACCCGATAACCCACATGACCACGACCAGCTACTTCAATACCACCGACTATGTCTTCATGGGACTTTATGTCCTCGTTTTGATATTCCTCGGATTCTACCTCCAGCGTCTCGCCTCTCGCAGTCTCGATAATTACATCTGCGGCGGAAAAAACATTCCATGGTGGGCGATGGGCATCTCCGGCATGGCAAGCTTTCTCGACCTTGCCGGTACGGCGGTGATCGTCTCCTTCCTCTTCCTGATGGGACCCAAGGGCTTGTTCGTCGAGTTTCGCGGCGGCGCGGTGCTGGTGCTGCCCTTCATGATGTTGTGGACTGGCAAGTGGCATCGCCGTTCCGGTTGCCTCACCGGCGCGCAGTGGAACATTTACCGCTTCGGCGATTGCTGGGGCGGCCGAGCCTCGCAATTGATGGGCGTGATCGCCACCGTGCTGACCACCATCGGCATGCTTGCCTACCTGATCATCGGAGCGGGCGTCTTCCTTTCGACCTTCCTGCCCTACTCTCCCGAAGCGTGCGCACTAACGCTGCTGATCTTGGCCACGCTCTACACGATGATGTCGGGTTTCTACGGCGTGATCTTCACCGACCTGTTCCAAGTCGCCATCATCCTCGTGGCGGTGTTCTACATTTCCTACAAGGCTTACATGGGAATCGGCAATGTCGGAGAAATTTCCGAAATCGCGATGAAGGTGACCGGCAGCCCGGATTGGATCAACGGCTCGCCTCAGTGGAATGTCCATATGCCCGAGGGATATGAAGTCTACAAACACCTCTTTATCTTCGCGTCCTTCTACCTCATCCGCACGATTGTCGCCGGTCTCGGCACCGGTGCGGATCCACGCTATTTCGGCGCCAAAAACGACCGCGAGTGCGGCAAGCTGTCGATGCTGTGGACCGTGCTGATGACCGTGCGCTGGCCGATGATGATCGGCATCGCGGTGATGGGGCTTTATCTCGTCAATGACCTCCTGCCCGATCAGTCGAAGCTCAAGGAAGCGGCCACACTGATCCAAACGGCCCACCCGGAAACCACCAAGCCGCAATGGGGCACGCTCATTTCCTCGATCGCCAACGCGCCCGACAAACAGGATCCCGCGCTGGTGGGCTCGCTGAAATCCTTGCTTGGCGAAGAAAAGTGGGCCGAAAAAATGAATCTGCTCAGCTATGAAGGCACCGTGAACCCGGAGAAGATTCTCTCTGCGGTGTTGATGATGTCGGTGGCGGAGGGCATGCGCGGCGTGCTGGTCATCGCGTTGATCGCGGCCGCGCTTTCGACCTTCGGCAGCTGGGTGAACCTGGCAACAGGCCAGTTTGTGAACGACTTCTACAAAAAATGGGTGCGCCCGCAGGCGGAAACCCGCGAGCTGATCTTTGCCAGCTGGGGCACGGTCGTCGGCATTGTGGCCTTCAGCTACCTCTTCTCGCTCACGCTGGATAGCATCAACGACATCTGGGGCTGGATGATGATGGGCTTCGGCGCGGGCTTCCTCGTGCCCGCCTTCCTTCGTCTGTATTGGTGGCGCTTCAATGGCACGGGTAGTGCGATCGGCACGCTGATCGGCATGGCGGCTGCAATCGTCCAGCGTCTGGTTTGGCCCGACCTCAACGAGGTGTGGCAATTTGTGTTCGTGCTGTCGGTTGGCTTTGTCAGCTCGGTCACCGTGGCGCTGCTCACCGCGCCCACCGACCCCGAAGTGCTGCGCAAGATGTATCTGGAAACGCGCCCCTTCGGCGTGTGGGGTCACCTCAAGGAAACGCTCTCTCCTGAAGAGCGCGCGAAAACCTCGCTCGAGCATCGTCGTGATCTTATCGCGCTGCCCTTCGCGCTGCTCTGGCAGACGACGCTATTTCTCGCGCCCATGCTTTTCATCATCCACAACTGGGAGGGCTTCGCCGCTTCCGCCGCGATCTGCCTCGTGTCGTTCGCTGCGATCTGGTTCCTCTGGTTCCGTCACCAACCCAAAGAAAATTTCTACAAGTAAATTCATGAAACGAAAAACGATCCTCATCGTCAGCAGCCTCGCTGCCGGCCTCTGTGTGTCCACCCTCACCAGCTGCCAAAAGCCATCCGAAGAAATTTCCGAAATCACCGAATCGACCGAGCCGGCCCAGCCCGCCGAATCGACGGAGCCCGCACCGGCGCCAGCCGCCAAGCAAGCCGAACCTGCGGCACCGACTCAGCCTGC
>CAYQRP010000018.1:4928-14067 GCA_964419815.1 uncultured Luteolibacter sp.
CCCGGAGTGGTTCGTGTCGATGCCTCAACAATGATCGGCAAGGTGATGTGCGGTTATCAGGGATGGTTCCGCGCGGCCAAAGATGGAGAGAGGCAGGACTGGAAACATTACCGCAACCAGACAAGTCAGCAATTCAAGCCCGGCGAGGCCGGCATCGAGTTTTGGCCCGATATGTCGGAACTCGCCGCGCACGAGCGCTTTGATACCGAGTTCCGCCACGCCAATGGCAGCGTCGCCCAAGTCTTCAGTTCGGCCGTGCGCGACACAGTCGTTCGCCACTTCAAGTGGATGCGGGAATACGGCATCGATGGCGTGTTCGTGCAGCGCTTCGCCACTGAAGTGACATCTCCCAGCGGTGGCCGCGCCGACAACGACGAATCCCGCTCCGTCAACCGCGTGCTTCAGAATTGCCGCGTCGGAGCCAACCGCCATGGCCGCACCTATGCGGTGATGTATGACCTCACCAGCATGTCCGCCGCGCGCATCGCATCGGTCAAGGATGACTGGCGTTTCCTCGTCAAAGAAATGGGCATCCTCAAGGATCCCGCCTACCAGAAACATGCGGGCCGCCCCGTGCTTGCTCTCTGGGGCGTGGGCTTCAGCAAACGCGATTACGGTCCGGCCGAAATCGCGCCGCTTATCGATTTCCTCAAGAACGACCCTGAGTGCGGCGGGCTCACCATCATGCTCGGCACTCCTACCCACTGGCGCGCCGGCGAGCGCGATGCCGGACCCTTTGCCGATTGGGAAAAAATTTACAAGGCATCCGACATCATCTCGCCATGGACGATCGGTCGTTATGGTCGAGTCAATGAGGCGCAAAATTACGCAGCCAACATCGCCAAGCCCGACCACGAGTGGTGTGTTGCGAACAACAAGGAACACATGCCGGTGGTTTTCCCGGGCTTCTCATGGTCGAACTTGAAAAAGGGCACCGATGAAAATCCCGATGCTTTCATCGATCGCCAAGGCGGCAAATTCCTTTGGTCTCAATACGATGCGGCGGTGCGCATCGCCGGTGCCAAGATGGTGTATCAGGCAATGTTCGACGAACTCGATGAGGGCACGCACATTTTCAAATCCACCAACAACCCGCCTGTCGGTGCCAGCCGCTTCCTGACTTACGACAATCTTCCCACCGACCACTACCTGTGGTTGGTCGGCGAGGCGACGCGTCGGGTGAGGGGAGAGGCTCCATTCACGCCTGAGCTGCCGAAGCGATGAAACAAATTTTCATTTCGCTGTCTCTGGCGCTGACCTTTGCCGGCAGCGCCCTTGCGGCCGAGCGGCCGAACATCGTGATGTTCGCGCTCGATGACTTGAACGATTGGATTGGCGCGCTCGGATACAAGCAGGCGGTCACGCCGAACATGGACCGCCTCGCAGCCTCCGGCGCGACTTTCACCAATGCGCACACCGCGGGAGTCTTTTGCGCGCCATCGCGCAGCGCATTTTTCACCGGTCGTCATGCCTCGACCACGGGATGCTACACGACCCAGGTCTATCATCGCGACCATCCCGAGATCCGCCCGCTGCAACAGGTCCTCCAAGATGGCGGCTACGCCACTTACGGCGCCGGCAAATTGTTTCATCATCCCGCCGGCTATGTCGACCTGCGCGGCTGGAATGAATTCTTTGTGCGCGATGATTCGCAAAAATCCATCGGCTGGCCGCTCAACAGCTGGTCCTTTGACATGGAGTTTTTGCCCAATCCGTTTCCCTACGGCGCCTTCAATCGCGAAGGCAAGATGTTCCCCGATCTCTTCCTCGAGTGGGGTCCGATCAAGAATGAGGACGAAGGGAAAATGGCCGACACGATCCGCACCGACTGGGCCTGCAAGCACTTGCGCGCAAAGCACGACAAGCCGTTCTTTCTCGGTGTCGGCCTCTACGCGCCGCATTTCCCGAACTACGCGCCGAAGAAATATTTCGACCTCTACGATCGCGACAAGATCGAGCTGCCGCCGTACAACGAAGACGATCTCAAGGATCTGCCGCGCGCCATTCGCAAGGAAAAGGAAGGTCGCTCGGCCCACCACCGCAAGCTTGAGCGACTCGGTGCGATCAAGGATGCGATCCACGGCTACCTCGCCTGCATCTCATACGCCGATGCGATGCTTGGCCGCGTGCTCGATGCGATCGAGTCCGGCCCAAATGCAAACAACACCATCGTCATTCTTTGGAGCGACCACGGTTATCATCACGGCGAAAAATTTGATTGGGGCAAACACACGCTGTGGGAGCGGACCTCCCATGTGCCATTGTTAATTTCCGGTCCCGGCGTCGCCAAAGGTGCAAAAGTCGGCACTACGGTGAGCCTCATCGACATGTTTCCCACCATCACCGATCTCGCCGGTGCCAAAGACGATCAACCGCGCGACGGAGTTTCGCTCGCGTCGGTGCTCAAAGATCCCGCCACCGCGCGCGACCGCGACATCCTGCTTCCGGGCATGAAGCCGGGAGAATACGCCATCATCAATCGCGACTGGCGCTACATCCGCTACGCCGACGGCGACGAGGAGCTCTACGACCTGCAAAAGGATTACAACGAATGGGACAACCTCGCGCTGCGGCCCGAGCATCGTCCGCTCATGGACAGCATGAAGCAAAAGGCGCCGAAAACTTTTGCCAAGCCAGGCCCGGAAGTCACCGCGTTGAAACTTTCCATCTCAGGCGAGTCCTTTCATTGGGACTTGAAGAAGAACAAGGGAAAAGCAAAAGCCAAGGGCAACTGAGCCTCGCGCTTTTTGAATGATTTCAAATCATGAAAGCCATCATCTCGATCATCATCTCGCTGCTGGCTTGCCTGAGCCTGCAAGCCAAGGAGCGACCAAACATCGTCCTCATTTTCCTCGATGACGCGTCATACTCGGATTTTCGTCCCTTCGGAAATCCGCCTTACGCCACGCCGAATGTCGAACGCCTCGCCGCTGAGGGAGTTCGCTACACCCGATTTCATGTGCCGCAGGCCGTTTGTTCGGCATCCCGCGCGGCCTTGCTGACCGGCTGCTACCCGCACCGCAACCGCGTCGTCAATGCCATCGCGCCGGGCAGACGCGGCTTGGATCCCAAGCACCCGATCATTGCCGAGACTTTCAAGCAGCAGGGCTACGCCACCGCGCACTTCGGCAAGTGGCACCTCGGCGATGTGCCCGAGACGCGTCCGATGGCCCGCGGCTTTGACCAACACGCAGGTCTGCTCGTTTCCAATGACATGTGGCGTCACAATCCCGTATGGAAAAAAGATCGTGGTGACATGCCGCTGCCCTACTGGGAAAATGGCTCGATCAAAATTGCGGACATCAGCCCCGACGACCAAAAGCATCTCACCGCATGGGCCACCGAAGGCGCCACCCGTTTCATTCGTTCCCAAGCGGGCAAAAAGCCCTTCTTCCTTTATCTCGCTCATTCGATGCCGCATGTCCCGCTGTACTGCCGTGATGAATTCAAAGGCAAATCCGGCGCGGGTCTTTATGGCGATGTGATCACGGAAATCGACTGGTCGGTGGGTGAAATCATGACCGCGCTTCGCGAGAGCGGCGTCGAGCAGGACACGATCGTTCTTTTCACCTCGGACAACGGCCCGTGGGAGGAGTTCGGCAATCATGCCGGCAAAACGCCGTTTCGCGAACATAAGGGCACCAGCTTTGAGGGCGGCATCCGCTCTGCCTTCACCGTGAAATACCCACGCGAACTCAAGCCCGGCACGGTGAATGATCGCGCCTTCGGTTCCATCGATCTCTATCCGACCCTTGCCGCACTTGCCAAAGTGCCGCTGCAGGAAAAGGACACCGATGGCAAAAATGTTTGGCCGCTCATGCGTGACGACGAAGGGGCAAAAAATCCGCATCGTCATTACTTCATCTCGACCGGCTGGGATCTCGAAGCCGTGATGAGCTCCGACGGCAAGTGGAAACTCCATTTGCCGCACGGATACCGCGATGTCATCCGCCCCGGCAACGACGGCGGGCGCGGCGAAACCAAAACTTCGATGATCGAAGAATCGCTATTCAATCTTTACGACGATCCGATCGAGCAAAACAACCTCATCGCCAAGCATCCCGACATCGCCAAGGAACTTCGTGAGGCAGGTGCCGACTACCTGAAGCGATTTGCAAAATCCAAAAAATGAATGGGCATCCCGCTGTCCGTTCGTTCGCCTCATTCATCATGCACCCAAAGAAAAGCTTGCCGCTTGTGGCATCCAAGTTCCTGGCATGCTCGCTGTTTGTTGCGATGCTGACATCTGCCATTTCGGCCCGCACGTTTGCCGACTCGGCTCGTCCGAATTTTCTCATCATCTTCACCGACGACCACGGCTACGGCGATGTTTCAACCTATGGCGCGAAGGATGTCCGCACGCCCCACATCGATCGCATCGCCAAGGAAGGAATGCTCTTCACCGCCATGCGGGCCAACTGCACGGTGTGTTCTCCATCACGCGCGGCGCTGCTCACCGGCCGCTATGCCGATCGGGTCGGCGTGCCAGGCGTGATCCGCACCATTCCGAGCGACTCGTGGGGATACTTCGATCCGCAAGTGCCGACGCTCGCCAATTTGCTTGGCGGCGCGGGTTATCACACTGCGATCATCGGCAAGTGGCATCTCGGGCTTGAATCGCCGAACCTTCCGAATGAGCGCGGCTTCAATTATTTTCACGGCTTTCTCGGCGACATGATGGACAGCTACACCACGCACCTGCGTGAGGGTCAGAACTTCATGCGCCACAACAAGGAGGTGATCAATCCCACGGGGCACGCCACCGATCTGTTTTCCGATTGGGCCGCCGACTATGTGCGCGGGCGGGCGAAAGTGCCGGATCAACCGTTCTTTCTTTTCCTCGCCTACAACGCGCCGCATTTCCCGATCGAACCGCCTGCCGAATGGCTGGAAAAAGTGAAGAAGCGCGATCCCGGCATGAAAAAGGACCGCGCGAGCAATGTGGCTTTTGTCGAGCACCTCGACGACGGCATCGGTCGCGTGCTTGCAGCTCTCGACGAATCGGGCCTCGCGCAAAACACGGTGGTCGTTTTCACGGCGGACAACGGTGGCGCGCTTTCCTATGCTCAGTGCAATGATCCCTGGCGTGGCGAAAAACAGGAGCACTACGATGGCGGACTGCGCGTTCCGTTCATGGTTCGCTGGCCTGCAGGCATCAAGCCCGGCACGCGTAGCGATTACGCGGGCTTGGTTTTCGATCTGTTTCCGACCTTTGCCGAGCTTGCCAAAGAGCGTCCCGCTGCGGATCTCGATGCGCGTAGCCTGTTGCCGATTTTCCAAGGCGAAAAAATCACCGAGTCGCGCGACTTGTACTTTGTTCGCCGCGAAGGTGGTTTCAAATATGGCGGCAACAGCTACGAGGCATTGATTCGCGGCGACTGGAAAATTCTGCGCAACGATCCGTTCAGTCCCTACGAGTTGTATCACATCGGCAATGATCCGCAGGAGACAAAAAATCTTGCGGCAACCGAGCGGAAAAAATTTGAGGAACTCGCGGCAGCCATTCGCCTTCACGTTCAGCGCGGCGGCGCCACGCCGTGGCAATCCGCCAAGGACTGATTTCACGGAACCATTTTCTAACGCTTATGCGTCATCATCTTTCCATGTTGCTTGGACTGCTTGCGGCATCCGCTTGGATCGGATCTGCCAACGCCGCGCCGTCGCCTGACGCGCACCCAAACGTGATCCTGATCGTGACGGATGACATGGGCTATGGCGATCCGGGTTGTTACAATCCTCAATCGAAAATCCCCACACCTCACATCGACCGCCTCGCCGCCGAGGGCATGAGATTCACCGACGCCCACGCGCCAGGCCCCATTTGCCATCCGTCGCGATACGGACTGATGACCGGGCGTTATCCGTTTCGCACGGATGTTTCGAAATGGCCGACCCAAGCGCTCATCGATAAAGATCAGGTCACGATCGCCTCATTGCTGCGCGAAGCAGGTTATGCCACCGCGATGATCGGCAAATGGCATCTGGGCTTTGATGAAAAAGGCTATGACAAGCCGTTGCCCGGCGGGCCGACGGATCGCGGCTTTCATCAATTTTTCGGCCTTCGTGCTTCGACTGACATCCCGCCGTATTTTTACATCCAAGGCGATCGTGCGGTGAGTCAGCCGACTCAACATATCGCCGCAAACCGCAGCGATGGGTGGTCGCCGATTCAAGGTGAGTTTTGGCGCGCGGGTGGCATCGCGCCCGACTTGAAGTTGGACGAGGTTCTGCCGCGTTGCACCGACGAAGCGATCAAGGTCATCAAGCAACATCCAGCGAGCAAACCCCTGATGCTCTATCTCGCCTATCCCGCGCCGCACACTCCCTGGCTGCCCACACCCGCATTTCGCGGGAAAAGCGGAGCCGGCATGTACGGTGACTTTGTGATGATGGTCGATCACGAGATCGGTCGTGTTTGCGCCGCGCTGGATGCGGCGGGCATGACTCGCAACACCATGCTGGTTTTCACCTCCGACAACGGCCCGGTATGGTATCCGCATGATGTCGAACGATTCGGCCACGATGCGGTCGGCGGTCTGCGCGGGATGAAGGGCGACGCATGGGAAGGCGGGCATCGCATGCCCTTCATCGTTCGATGGCCGGGGCGCGTCGCGGCGGGCACGCTCAGTGATCAGACGATTTGTTTCACCGACCTCATGGCCACCTTCGCGGAAATGATCGGCAAGAAATTGCCTGACGCTGCGGGTCCGGACAGTTTCAGCCTGCTGCCCGTTCTCGAGGGCCGCCAGGCTGCGGGCAAACCCGTGCGCGGCCCAATCGTCATGCAGTCCGGCAGCAGCGGTGCCATGACGATCCGATCGGGCGACTGGAAATTGATCGATCAGCCCGGCTCGGGCGGATTTTCCAAATCCCCGAAATCGCAGCCCGGTGATCCGCCCGGCCAACTTTACAACTTGCGCGACGACCCCGCGGAGCGGAACAATCTTTTCCAGAAACAACCCGAACGCGTCGCCGAACTCACTCGCCTGATGAAACAGATCGTCAACGCACCTGCAAGCCGCCCACATTGAAGCGTCATTCCATCCCTCATCGAATTGCCATGAAACAGCTCCTGAAATGTTTGTTGATCCTCGCTCCGTCCGCCTTGTCGGCCGTCACTCCGGTGCCTGCCGAAGTGCAACCCGAAAAAATCCCCGGCGCGAAACCCCGCAATGTGGTTTTCATTCTTTCCGATGATCACCGCTACGACGCGATGAGCTTCCTTGGTCATCAGTTTGCAAAAACTCCCGTGATGGATTCGCTCGCGAAGAACGGTGCGCATGTGAAAAACGCACTGGTCACCACCGCCCTGTGTTCGCCAAGCCGCGCCTCGATCCTTACCGGTCTTTACACCTTTCGCCACCGCGTGATCGACAACAACCGTCCGATCCCTCCCGGCACGGTTTATTTCCCGCAGTACCTTCAGAAGGCCGGCTATGCGACCGGCTTCATCGGCAAGTGGCACATGGGCGGTGAAAGCGATCGTCCGCAACCCGGCTGGGATCACTGGGTGAGTTTTGCGGGGCAAGGGGAATACCTTCCCCCTACGCCCGACTACACGCTCAATGTGGATGGCAAGCGAGTGAAGCAGAAAGGTTACATCACCACCGAGTTGACCGACTATGCGATCGATTGGCTCAAGCAGCAGAAGCCTGCTGAAAAACCGTTTTTCCTCTATCTCTCGCACAAGGCGGTGCATGCAAATTTCACGCCCGAGGACAAGTACGAGGACAGCTCCAAGGATCAGTCTTTCAAGCGCCCCGCATCGGAACAGGAAACCGCCCGCGATCTTCTCAAGCCGCGCTGGCTGCGCGATCAGCGCAATTCGTGGCACGGCGTGGACTTCCCCTACCACAGTGATCTCGACATCGAGCGTTATTACAAACGCTACTGCGAAACGTTGCGCTCGGTCGACGACAGCATCGGTCGCGTGCTCCAGCAACTCAAGGACATGGGAATCCATGACGAAACGCTCGTGATCTACATGGGCGACAACGGGTTCATGTTTGGCGAGCACGGACTCATCGACAAACGCGTGGCCTACGAAACCTCGATGCGCGTGCCGATGCTCGTGCAATGCCCCGCGCTCATCAAACAAGGCACGGTGCTCGATCAAATGATCGCCAACATCGATGTTGGTCCCACAGTGATGGAGGCGATGGGCTTGAAAACGCCATCGCACATGGACGGCAGCAGCTTCCTGCCGCTGCTCCGCGGCGAGAACACCTCGTGGCGCGACCGCTTCCTCTATGTGTACTATTGGGAAAAGAATTTCCCGCAAACTCCCACCACCTTCGCGATTCGCACGCCCAAGGCCAAATACATCACCTATTATGGCCTCTGGGATTCGGATGAATTTTATGACCTCAGCGCCGATCCGGACGAGTCGCGCAACCTCATCAAAGACCCTTCGCGTCGCGCCGAGATCGGCCGCATGGAAGACGAACTCTACCGCATGATGGGCGAACTCGGCGGCATGGAAATCCCGCTCAACCAACCGAAGGGCGGAGTCAACGAAAAGCGCCTGCGCAGCCGTGGTGGTGAAAAGGCCGCCGATTTTCCTCCGTCCAATGTCGTCGACGCTCCACTCAACAAGAATGCCAATTGAGTTGTGGCGCATCGGCGTGAATCGCCTATCCTGAAGTCCATCCCATGAAAAAATCCATCCGTCTGGTACTTATGACCTTGGCCAGCACTTCACTCGTCGCGACCGCAGAAGTTGTGCAAGCGGCCAAAGAAGCCGAATCACCCAAGATTCAGCAACTGATTGCCAAACTGCCTGCGGGCAGCAGTCATCATCTTGATGTCGCCTATGTCGCAGGAACTCAAACCGGTTCAAAGCCGGACTCGGTGCAAACCCTCGACCTCTATGTGCCTCCCGGCAAAGGTCCGTTTCCGCTGGTTTTTTGGATCCATGGCGGCGGCTGGCACAGTGGCGGCAAATTGGAATCCGGCATTCACCTTGCCCTCAAGTTTGTTCCCAAGGGCTTTGCGCTGGCATCCGTCAATTACCGCCTGTCCGGTGATGCGCCGTTTCCCGCGCAGATTGAGGATTGCAATGCTGCTTTGGCTTTCCTTCGCGAGCGCGCGGAAACCTATCGCATTGATCCCAACCGCGTCGGCACGCTCGGGCACTCCG
>CAYQRP010000019.1:0-13806 GCA_964419815.1 uncultured Luteolibacter sp.
TCAAGCCTTGATCCAACCGATGGCAATCATCCCCGCCATCACCAGCCCAATCGCGATTCGGTACCACGCAAAGAGCGAGAGCCCATGGCTCTGCAGGTAATTCACCAACCACTTCACCGCCAAGGCGGCCGAGATGGTGGCGGCAGCGACACCGACCATGATCGGCATCGCGCCATAGGTGTCCCACATCAACTTCGCACCGCCGAACCACACATCATAGGCAGGATCCGCGCCCGACACCGGCCAGACGGCCTTTTTGGCCGTTGCCGCGGTCAGCGTGAGCACGCCGAGCAAAAATGAAAACTCCACGGCAGCCGTCACCGACAAACCCACCAGCAGGCCGCCAACGATCGTCATCAGGCTGCGGCTCGTGCCCGGCCACATCGCGACGCATTGCAGCAGGCCAATGATCAAGGCCAGCTTCCATGTCAGCTCACGAAGGTCGCGTCCGCCGGATTGCGCCGGATTTTTTTTACGCCACCAAACTGCCGCGAGAATCAACACCCCACCGACAATCCACGCGAAGATGACCGGCCACATGCCGAAAAGTTTCGATTCGATCCAATCGTCAAACATGAGACCGAATACCGCCGCAGGAAGAAATCCGGCGATCAATGCCAACCCGAGACGCAGACCATCGCCATCGCATCCCACCATGCCGCGGATCACGCCCATCACGCGCTCACGATAAAGCCCAAGCACTGCAAGGATCGCACCGCCTTGAATGCAAATGGCAAAAGCGTCGGCCGCGCTCTTGTCCTGCGCCGAGGTCGAACCAATGCCCATCAGCTGCTGCGCCACGAGCAAATGACCGGTCGAGCTGATGGGAAGGTATTCGGTGATGCCTTCGATGATTCCGAGGATGAGGGCTTGCCAAGCTTGCATGATTACGCGCTCACTCTGGCGCGGCGACGGACAACCCTGCAAGGGTTTTGCGGTTGAATGTCGGCCCCGCTCAGTCGAACTTGCGGCGCGGCCTTATGAAAAAAAGCTACCTGAAACTTGTGCGAAGCTCGTTGCGGGCCCTCCGGCATCCGCATCTGCGCGACCGCGCATGGTGGCGCGAACTCTCACAGCCGGTCGCCGACCGACGCCTGTGGATCCCCTGCCGCGACACGGTCGCCTCGGGCCTTGCCATCGGGATGTTTTTCTCGCTCATGCTGATGCCTTTCCAGGCCGTTGCCGCCACTCTGCTGGCGATGCGCTTCCGCGCCAATGTCCCATTTGCGTTTGCCGCCTGCTGGATCAGCAATCCGGTGACCACCCCAGCGATTTTGTTCGGCCAATTTTTTCTCGGCGATTGGCTGCGTCATGCGCTCGGCGTGCCGATGCCGCACTTCCTCGCTCAAGTGCAATTCCAAGTCCCCAAGGTCGGCATGTTCAACGCCGCCAGCTTCGTGCTCGGGATGATCGTTTCCGGTGTCCTCGCAGCCCTGCTCTCATACCCGCTTGTACACGCCTTTTCAGCCCTGATGCCGCACCATCTTCCCGTGCGCCGCTTGAGAAAAAACAAAGCGAAAAATGAGGTAAAGGTCGAAGCGTGAGGACCTTGTTCGAAGATAGACCACTGATTTCACTGATGAACTGATTGAAGAAAAATGATAGAGCATTTTATTGGAGCTCATTTTCACTCATCAAAAAATCAGTGGTCATTTCCAAAAATCCCCGGTTGGGGTCGGGCTGACTGAATAGCACCCCACTTCGATGCTTCGTGCTCTTCGTGCATTTCGTGGTTCAAACCAATCACGCGCGGCCCACGCTCAAAACGATTTCCTCAAATGCGAGGGCAGGATGTTGAGCTGCTCGCGGTACTTGGCGACCGTGCGGCGCGCGACCTTGATGCCCTGCTTGGCAAGCGCCTTCATGAGCGCCTCATCGGAAAGCGGCTTGGCGGGATTCTCCGCCGCCACCAATTGCTGAATCGCCTCGCGCACACCCGTGTTGGACACCTCCTCGCCATCGCGCGTCTGATACCCGGTCGCAAAGAACGAACGCATTTCCACCAAACCCTGCGGCGTTTGCAGATACTTGCCGGCCACCGCGCGCGAAACCGTCGTCGCATGCATGCCCAATTCGTCGGCGATCTCATTCATCGTGAGCGGTCGCAAATGTCGCGGACCCTTGGTGAAGAAATCCGCCTGATGCGCGATGAGCTTGTGCGCGATTGCGAGGATCGTTTCCTGCCGCAATGAAATGGATCGGATCAAACTTCTGCCATCGCGGATCTGATCGCGCAGAAACTGGCGCGCTTTGGCATCGACCCCGTCCTTTCCCAGCATGTCTTTGTAAAAATCATTGATGCGAAGATCGGGCAAATTTTCACCCGTAAGCCGCGCGCCAAGCATGCCATTTTCGTCGCGCTCGATGATCACATCGGGCTGAATGTAAGGATTGCCCGAAGGGTTGAAATCACCACCGGGATTCGGCGTGAGCCGACCAATGCGAGATGCCGCTTCAGTGACCCGTTCGACGCTCGTGCCGAGGGCCTTGGCGATTTGCGGATGACGCTTGCGCGCGAGGTCCTCCAAATGATCGCGCACGACCTTGTACTCGATGGTTTCCTTGCCGCCCTTGCGCTCCAACTGCAGCAGCAACGATTCGCTGATGTTCGCCGCACCCACACCCGCCGGATCAAAGGACTGCACCAAACGCAGGGCCGCTTTCAGATACGCAGGCTTGATGCCAAGCCGAAGCCCCAAATCCTTCGCGGGCAAATCGAGGAATCCGCGCTCATCGAGATTGCCCAGAATCGCTTGTGCCGCCTCACGCACGCCGGGATCGACCATCGAAAGATCGAGCTGCTGCTGAAGATGCTGCTGCAAGGTCACTGGCGCGACAATCGACTCGTACATGTGCTGACGCCGCTCCTCATCCTCACCCGTCCACTGCGACACCCGACCTTCAAGAATCCGACTGTCACGCCAGTCGTCGTCGGTCTCGTTCAAATACCCCAACGAATCCGCCTCATCCGGATCGGGCCCCTCGGCATCGAGCGAAATCGACTCGGTCACATCCTCCAGCACCGGATTGGTCTCAAGCGCCTGCGTGATGATTTGCGTGAGCTCCAGCGTGCTCGCCTGCAGAATCTCCAAGCTCTTGCGCATCTGCGGCGCGAGCGTCTGGCTCTGTGAGAGCGACTGATGGAGGGAAACTTCCGACATGGCCGATGGCTTGAAGCCGAGGACATGTTGACCGAAAATCGCCCACTTATGAAGCAAAAATCATGCCAAGCTTAATAAAATAAAACCATCGGATTTTTGCGACATATTGGCCGCCTTCGTCAGGATTTTTTCGGAATGCTGATCACAAAACGGGTTTCCTGACCGGGAGTCGAAGTGACGCGGATGTTTGCGCCGTGTGCTTCAATCGCGCGCTTGACGATCGAAAGCCCGAGACCCGTGCCTTTGATTTCACGCTGCGAGTGATGTTTTTCGACGCGATAAAAGCGACGGAAAATATGCGGCAGGTCATCGCTCGGAATGCCGATGCCATTGTCGCTGACCCATACCCGCCACGCGTCGTCTGTTTCATCGCAACCAACTTCAATGCGCAAACCCGCGCGTGGGTTTTGCTTGAGCGCATTTTCGATGAGGTTGAAAAAAACTTGGGTCCAGTAGAAGCGGTCACCGTGAATGAGCAGGCCTTTTTCCGGCAGCAGGTTTCGCACATCGGCGTCCTGGTTGCGGATCATCGACTCAAGGCGCTCGAGCACATCGTTGACGCATGAGGCGACATGAAACGGCTCGACTTTGAGCGTGGATGCCTCGCCGGACTCCAGTCGCGAAATGACCAGCATGTCCTCGACAATGCGCGAGATGCGGTCGGCGTGCTTGCGCATGATGCCGAGGTAGTGGCGCGCGATGTCGCGTTCGTCGACCATGTCATCCTCGAGCAAATTTTCGAGATAGCCATTGATGATGGCCAGCGGCGTGCGGAGTTCGTGCGAGGCGTTGGCGACAAAGTCCTTGCGGATTTGTTCGGTCTGATGCTCGGCAGTGAGGTCGCGGATGATCACGCGGGTGGTCGAGCCGCCGCGCAGGGCGTTCGGCAGGCGCGCCGCGTCAACACGCCAGGCATTGATCCCGCGATTTTCCGAATCACCGAGCGGCGAGCTTTGCTGCGGAAGGATCAGATCCGAACGCACGGGATCACCGGTCTGAATGCAGGGCAGGATCGAATCAATGAGCCGCGGATCGGGAAAAGCCTCGCGGATGTGACGTCCATTGAGTTCACGGCTGCCGAAGAGTTGGTGGGCGGCGGAGTTGGCAAAACGGATCAGACCTTCGGAATTCACCAGAATGAAGGCGTCGCCAAGCGCGTCGAGCAACACATTGCGCTCGTTGCGTGCCTGCTCGGTCTCATCCTGGCAGAGCCGGGTCAGTTCCAATTCCCGGGATTTCATTTTTTTGGCAAAGCGGGCGTGACGAATTTTTGATGAAAGGTAAGCCACCAAAAAAACCAGGGCGGCAAGAGCGGCGGTGATGGCAAACGCGGTCATTCTTCGGGCTGGGCGATGCTATAGCCTATGCCGCGAATCGTGTGAACCCAAGCTCCATAAGCGCCAAGTTTCTGGCGCAGGCGCTTCATGTGAGTGTCGAGCGTACGACTGTAAGCCGCGTCGCTGTAACCCCAGACCGTCCGCAACAAAGCGTTTCGCTCTTGCGGCTTGCCGGCCCGCTCGGCGAGAAACAGCAGAAGTTTGAACTCGGTGGCCGTCAGCTCGACGGGTTCCTCACAGAGGTAAAATTTCAGTGAATTTTTATCAAATCGGAAGGGCCCGTACTCGAAATCGACCGAACCTGGGGAAGGATCGGCGCGCTTGAGAATCGCCTGCACGCGCAACAACAGCTCCTTCGGGCTGAACGGCTTGGTCAGGTAATCGTCGGCACCTGCCTCAAGACCGTGAATGCGATCTTCGGTTTGGGCGCGGGCGGTGAGAATGATCACCGGAATTTCCGCGCAGCGCGGGTCGCGGCGAATTTCACGAAACACCGAGTACCCATCGCGACCGGGCAACATGACATCGAGCACGATGAGATCCGGCCTTTCGCGCAAGGCCATTTCGCAGCCTTGAATGCCGTCGTAGGCCTTGAGAACCTCGAAGCCTGCTCGCTCGAGATTAAAGCCAATCAGGTCGGCGATATCCTGTTCGTCCTCAACGATTAAAATCCGGTGCATTTCGGGAAGACTAAGCGGCTGAAGCTAACGGCGGAAATTCATCGCATGTGACAATTTGGTCACAAACGACCGATCCGCCGATGCCCCCAGTTTCAACCCCAACCCGCCGCACGCCAACACTTTTTCCATTCGGAAAAATTCACTTCACTGCCCGCCAAGCCACGCATCGATCCCGCCCCTCAGATGGGTCACGCGAGGGAATCCGTGCTCCAGCAGAAGTCTCACCGCCCGGGCCGAGCGCGCACCGGATTTGCAGTGAACAATGATTTCACGGTCGCGCGGCAGCTCCGCAAGCATCGCGGGAAGCTCGCGCAACGGAATCAGCCTCGCTCCCTCGATCCTTGCCACCGCGTGCTCATGCGGCTCACGCACATCGATGAGCAAACCGTCAAAGTCGGCACTCAAAATTTCGCGCAAGCGGTCGGTCGTGATCGTTGGCACATCATCCTGAGTGGCCGCGCACGAAACTGATGCCAGCGTTTCGGCATTTGCCACAGAGTCGATCGTCGGCGATGCGCCGCAGAGGCGGCAATGCGGATCGCGACTGATGCGCAGGCTGCGAAATGAAGACTGGAGTGCGTTGTAAACGGTCAGTTTTCCCAACGGTACTTCGCCAATGCCGAGAAGCAGCTTGATCGCTTCCATCGCTTGAATCGAACCGATGATGCCCGGCAGCACACCCAAGACACCCGCTTCGGCGCACGATGGCACGCTTCCCGGCAGGGGCATTTCCGGCACCATGCATCGATAGCAGGGCCCGCCCAAATGCGGCGCGAAAACGGTCGACTGACCCTCAAAGCGATGAATGGCACCATAGACCAAGGGTTTTTTGAGAAGAAACGCTGTATCGTTCGTCAGGAAGCGCGTGGGAAAATTGTCAGAGCCATCGACGATCACATCGTAGCCTGCGGCAATCGACATCGCCTGATCGGGAGCGAATCTCACGCGATGAAGATCAATTTCCACATGGGGGTTGATCTCGCGCAACCGCGCAGCCGCGCTGTCGAGTTTGGATTTTCCGATCCACGACTCGCCGTGCAAGACCTGACGATGGAGGTTGGAAACATCGACCACATCGGCGTCGACCAAACCAATCCGACCGACACCGGCAGCAGCAAAGTAAAGCGCCGCAGGAGAACCCAAGGCACCCGTACCCACCAACAACACCGAGGCATTTTTCAAACGCGACTGACCCTCGATCCCGATTTCTGGGATCATCAATTGACGCGCATAACGCGCCAGTTCGGCAGAGGATAGGTCGGCCTGCATGGCGCGCAGAACATGACCCCGAATCGCGTGACTGTCCAAGGTGGAAAAGCATTTCTCACGCGTCATCGCTGATGCTAGGGTCACGGCATGTCCGAAGTCCGCTCCACATTCCGTCTGCAAGCAGGCGATGCCGCGCCCGAATTTTCCTTGCCCGATGCCGCAGGTCACATGGTTTCCCTGCAGGATGTCGCAGGCCCGCGCGGATTGCTGGTGGTGTTTGCCTGCAACCACTGCCCCTTCGTGGTCCACCTCGCCGATGCGCTGGGAGAAACCGCGCGCAAATTGGCCGCCGACGGCATTCACACAGTCGCGATCAACTCCAACGACATCGAGAACTATCCGCAGGATGCTCCATCATTGATGCCAACCTTCGCCCAAAAGCACCGCTGGGAATTCCCCTACCTCGTCGATGAATCGCAAGCTGTCGCACTCGCCTACGGTGCTGCATGCACGCCGGATTTTTTCCTCTTCGATGGCAACAAGCAGCTGTTTTACACCGGTCAGTTCGACAACTCGCGGCCCCGCTCAAATCAAACTGCCGACGGCGCGGACCTGCTCGCCGCCGCGCGCCTGATGCTCGACGGCAAACCATCACCTGCGCGGCCCTACCCGAGCAGCGGGTGCAACATCAAGTGGAAGACCGGGAATCAACCCGGATGGTGGAACTCCGGGGTTTCGCCGGCGTGATGTGCGGCGGCTTGATGTAAATCGGCTGCGGGATTTCCGCCGACCACGCGCGGCGTGAAGCGTCATCGGTCGATTGCCATGCCTGCCACAAGCGTGTGGCGGACGGCACTTCAAACGAAAGCCTCGCGCGAATTTCTTCGGGCAATGGAAAACGCGCGATTTCCTCACAGGAAAAAACGACAAGACCCTCATCGAGCGCATGGCTCACGCGCTCAAGCAAACCTGCCTCATCACACAGCGAGGGCACGGCACTGAGTTTGAAGTCCGACACATGCGCCGTCCAATAAGTGCCGCGCCGCGCGTCGCCAATCGCAAGCGCTGGCTTGCCCGATGCCACCGAAGGCACGGCAAGCAGGGACGGCACGGCGACCGCCGGGCAATTCATCGCGATCGCCACGCCCTGGGCTGCCGCAATCCCAACTCTCGTGCCGCTGTAACTCCCAGGCCCGCTGCCGACGAGCACGAGATCGACTCTGCGATCATCACCCAACAATTCAGCCAATGGCCCAAACAAAAGCGCGTTGTGATTTCGGTCACTGGAAAATCCACGCTCTTCCAAGCGACCATGCGCGTCCACGCGCGCCAGCGTCGCATGCGGCGTCGAGGTCTCCAATATCAGTGCGCGAACCTGATTCACGCCGCCGTGATAAAGCGCAACTGCCAAGGCCGCCAGCCTTTTGCATCGTCAAGCCCGCATGCATGTCCAATGCTCCAAGCGTGCATCCGACGCGGGCCATCGCCATTCGCCTCACGCGCCTCACCGACACCAGCCTGATCGTTCACTGGTTCACGGAGTCTTACGGATTGATCAAAACCGTTGCCAAAGGCGCGCGCCGACCGGGCAGCCCCTTTGCGGGCAGGCTCGATCTTTTTTTTGGCGGAGAAATCGGTTTCCAATCGGCACGCAAGGGCGAGTTGCACGCATTGCGAGAAGTGGTGATTCACGAATGGCGCGAAGGACTCAGAAAAAGTTACGGCAGCACCTTGTTTGCCGCTTACTGCTGCCAACTCGCCGAATCCGCCGTCGAGCCCGAGCACCCCGAGCCGCCGCTTTATCAACTACTCGTGCGCGCGCTCAATCACATCGACACCAACGAACCCAGCATGCGCGCCTTGCTGCATTTCGAACGAGAACTCGCAACCATACTTGGAGTTCTGCACGAAAAGCGCGAGCCATCCAGCTCGCTGCGCGAAACACTCGGCACACTGCCATCCACGCGCGAGGAACTGATCGCCCGCATCGGCGGCCCCTCATGAGGGCTCGACCTGCACGACCGCCATGGCGGCGATGCCCTCACCCCGACCAATGAATCCCATCGCCTCATTGGTCGTCGCCTTCACGCCCACTCGCTCGGGCAGAATGCCCAGCGCCGCACCGATGTTTGATTTCATCGCCTCACGATACGGCAACACCTTCGGCGCTTCGGCCACCAGCGTGGAATCGACATTGACGATCCGCATGCCGTGCTCCTTCGCCAGATCACGGCACTTTTCCAGAATCTTCAGCGAAGAAATTCCCTCGCAAGCCGGATCGCCCGGCGGAAAATAATAACCAATGTCAGGCAAGCCCATCGCGCCAAGCACCGCATCGGCAATCGCATGACAAAGCACATCCGCATCGGAGTGACCCTCCAATCCATGACTGTGCGGAATCGTCACCCCACCCAAAACCAAGCGGCGGTTTTCTGAAAAACGATGCACATCGTAGCCGATTCCAACCATATTTTAGGGAAATGAGTGTGATGAAAAATTGCGTCGATCAGAGGATTTCAGCAAGCGGCAACACGCCGTTGCTTGCAACAATCGACCACGCGTCGGCATGACCCTCGACCGCCGTGAGCTCGACCTTGCCACCCGCCGCCTCGACGAGCAACTTGCCGGCAGCGATGTCCCAAAGTGAGATGCGCGACTCGATGTACGCATCAAGCCGGCCGCTGGCGATGTAGGCCATGCCAAGCGCCGCCGATCCCATCATGCGCATCTTGCGCGCGCGCAGTGACGCTCGGCGAAACCGCTCGATTCCGGTTTCCTTCGCCGCCTCATCCTTGCCGCAGCCAACAAAAAGAATCGACTCCTCAAACTTCGCGCGGGCACTCACGCGAAGCGGCTTGCCGTTGAGCATCGCCGGCCCGCCTTTTTCCACGGTCCATGTTTCCCCGACCATCGGATCGTGAATCACACCCACCACAATTTCCCCAGAAACGCGCAACGCGATCGACACGCAAAAGTGCGGAATGCCGTAGAAAAAATTCACCGTGCCGTCGATCGGGTCGACGATCCACTGGCGGTCGGAGTCCTGATTCCCTGCAATTCCTTCCTCGCCATACAGCGCATCGCCCGGCCGCGCGCCAAGCAGGATGCCGGTGATCAGTTCCTGCGATTCCTTGTCGAGAGCGAGCTTGATGTCGTGCTGTGTGGCCTCATCGACCGCGGCCTCGCTGCCGAAATGTTGACGCAAAAGTTTGCCCGCAGTGAGCGCGGCTTCGGTGGCAAGGGCGAGATCGGTCATGGGCGTGAAAATCAGTCGTTCGTAGCGCTTTTCCCAGCGTTCAGCTCCAGAATGGCACGCACAAGTTGATGCGCGAGATCATGCTTGCTGGCAAGCGGAAGCTGATCGGCATGATCGGCATAAACGAGAGTCACTTCGTTCTGATCCGACTCAAAGCCGATACCGGGTTTGGAAACATCGTTGGCAACGATCATGTCGCATTGCTTGCGCGCGAGTTTTTCGCGTGCGTTGGCGATCACATTTTCCGTCTCGGCAGCAAAGCCAACGAGCGTGCCGGCGTAGCCATACTTGCTGCGGCACGATCCGAGGATGTCCGGCGTGCGCACCAATTCGAGCGCGAGCGTGTCGGCAGACTTTTTGATTTTTTCCTTAGCAACAACCGACGGCGTGTAATCGGCCACCGCCGCGACCAACACCGCGATTTGCATGCGTCCGATGTGGCCCGCCACCGCCTCGTTCATTTCGCACGCGGTTTCGACTGGAAGGAAATCCACATCATCCGGCACATCCAGCGAGGTCGGTCCGGAAATGAGCAGCACTGTGTGACCCTCGCGCGCGAAGGCTGCGGCAATTTCATACCCCATCTTGCCCGACGACCGATTGCCGATGAAACGCACCGGGTCGATCGGCTCGCGAGTGGGCCCAGCGGTCACGAGGATGTTCACTGCCAAAGTCTGAACATGCGGACGCTCATCGCAAGCCCTCTTCTTGGCGTGGCGACAGCACAAACAAAAAAGGGCGCGGCTTTGTGCGGCCGCGCCCGAGATTGTTTGAATGCGTTAAAAAAATCTCACTTCTTCGGAGCCGAAGTCGCTTTGGACTCCGCCGCTTTCGCAGGCGCGGGCTTGTCGGACTTGATGTTCATGAGCTCTTTGTTTGCCTCCTCGAATTGCTTGGCATCAAAATCTTTTGCAATGTCGGACGCGAATTTGCTGGCCTCTTTTTCACCCCGCTCGGCCGCCAGTGTGGCAATTGCCCATGCCTTGGCAGGATCAGCTTTGACGCCTAGACCCTCGTTGTAAAGGCGGGCTAACGCAAGTGTGGCGGGGCCATGACCTTGATTGGCGGCAACAGTGTAAAGCTGACCCGCATTTTCGAGATTGCGCGGCAAGCCGCCCGCACCGCGCTCATAGAGCACTGCGAGATTGTACTGGGCTTGCGCCAATCCGTTTTGCGCCGCACGCGTCAGCCATGAAATGCCGGCAGACGGATCCGCCTCGCCCAATTTTCCGGAAAGATAGAGCAAGCCGAGTTCGCTTTGAGCTTCGGGCAAGTTGCCATTGGCCGAGGCAAGCAGATGCTTGTAGCCGGTGAGCAGGTCGGGCTTTTTGTCGGATAAAATGTTCGCCGCGAGACGGAAATTGGCAACGGGGCTGCCCATCTCCGCCGCCTTCTTCAGGATGCCATTGCCACGCTCGGAATCCTTCGAGACTCCTTTGCCCTCGATGTAGAAATCCGCGCTGCGAAGCATGCAATCGATTTGCCCCGCATCCTTGCCCCGCTCGTATTGCACCAAGGCTTCCTTGAGGTTCTTCTTGATGTTTTCCTCGTAGTCACCAAGCGCGAGATAGGCCGTGTAATCCTTGGCATCGATGGCCTTCTTGAGCCACTCGCGGCCCTTTGCCTCGTCGCGGAATTTTTCATCGCCATTGAGGTAACGCGAACCGATGACAACCATCGCAGCCGAATTTCCAAGACTTGCCGCCTTGGAGTAATACTCAAGCGAGGTCTTCACATCGCGCAGCTCGGGAAAACCAAACTGACCTTCATAAAAACGGCCGATGAGCGACATCGAAAGGTTGTCGCCCGCATCGGCGGCACGCTTCCACCAGAAGATGGCCTTGTCGGGGTCGGGAGTCGGGGTCAGGCGACCGCGAAGGTAGGCCTCGCCAAGAATGCGGGCAGCGACTGCAGGATCGCTTTTTGCCGCTTCCTCAAGTTGGGCGCGGGCTTGCTCGCGCTCCGACTCCTTGTCGGAAGCAAGCAGGATGAACGAAAGGCGATAGATCGCATCGCGATGCTTGGAGGCCGCCGCTTTGCGATAATATTCCAGCGCCTTGTCCTTGGAGACTTCGGCACCCTGACCGGTCTCGTGCGCAAATCCCAAGAGATACTGCGCTTCGGGATTTCCTTTGTCCGCCAGCGGCTTGGCAAGACCGACCGCTTTGAAATGGCTTCCGTTCTGGAAGGCTTCCAAGGCTTCTTTGATGGGACCTTCGGAGTCCGTCGGTAAGCTCGCAATCGTTTGCTCACCGGGAAGGGAGACCGCGGCATTCGCAAAGGAAACCGATGCCGCAAGACACAACGCATGAAGAAAGAATCTCAATGACATGGGTCAAATAGGAGGGTTTGGACGAAAATTGCAAACTTATTGCGGAGGGAAAAAGCCGTAGTGCGATGGTCTCACCTCAGGCCATGAGGGAAAGCTTGTCGATGCATCGCTCCAATGCATCGGCATGAAGTTCGTGGACATCCACCGCGCGACCAATGCCGTCGAGCATCATCATGTTCAGACGACCACCCAGATGCTCGCGAAACTCCTCCAAGCCATCGAGCACGATCCTGCGGCCGCCCGCATCGCGCTGGTTCAGTGCCGGATGAAATACGGCAAGGCCCAGACCCGAAATCACTGCAAGGATTCTCTCGGCCAACGGAGGCGAGAGCAGACCGATCTCGACCGAATAGAGCGCATCGAGCGCGAGACCGATGGCGACGGCGGGCGCGTGCGAAAGCTCGCCATCAGTCATCGATTCCAGCTTGTGCGCCGCCCAGTGACCAAAGTCGAGCGGACGGCTGCTGCCCGATTCGAAGGCATCACCACCTTCGGCAATGTGCCGTGCGTGCAGCATGGCGGAGCGTTCGACGCATTCCTCGATGAGCGATGAATTCGCTGCGGCAAGTCCCGCGAGATGCGTTTCGATCCACTCGAAAAATTCACGGTCTTTGACCAAGGCCACCTTCACCGCCTCGATCAAACCCGCACGTTGAGTCACGGAGTCGAGGCTTTGTAAAAATGCGAAATCGTTCACAACGGCATAGGGCACGGCAAAACTTCCGATCCAATTTTTTTTGCCAAAGCCGTTGATCGCGCACTTCACCCCCACCCCACTGTCGCACTGTGCCAAGGTGGTGGTTGGCACGCGAACCAACCTCATGCCGCGATGCGCGGTGGCCGCGGCAAATCCCGTCGCATCCAAAAAGGCGCCACCGCCGATTGCGACGACGTATGAATGACGATCGAGATGCGCGGCGTCGATGAGGCGCCATACCTCACGAACCAAGGCATCGTCGGCCTTGACCCGCTCACCGCCCGGCAACACCGCGAGATCGGCAATTTCAAATCCGATCGAGCCCAGACCGTTCCGCGCGCCAGACTCAAGCCCCGGCCAGGCCCTCGCCACTGCATCTTCGAGCAGGATCAAGCCGCGTTTCTCGCCCGACGCATCATCAAACACCTCGGCCAAGTCCCGCAGCCCAGCACCGAAAACATCGCGCGTGAACACGATACGGTGCTTGAAGCTTAGGGGAATTTGGAAATCGTACCGGGACATCAGCGCGCGCCACCACTAGACTGCCTTGGCATCCTGCGCCAATGTTTCTTCCATCAATCGACCAAATGCCCACGACTGAAAAACTTTTCGAAACCCGCTGGCTGCGCATGGAGCGCATCGGCACCTGGGATTTTGTCCGCCGACCGCACTCGGATGCCTGCGTCGGCATCCTTGCGATCACGCCCGATGACGAAGTGGTGCTGGTCGAGCAATTTCGCATTCCTCCCCAGCGCCATGTGATCGAAATCCCAGCCGGCATCGTCGGCGACGAAGAGGAACATCATGGCGAATCGCTGGCCGACACAGCCGCCCGCGAACTGCTCGAGGAAACCGGCTACCGAGCGGGAAAAATCCAACATCTCATCGCGAGCCCGACCTCTGCGGGCATGACCCCGGAAATGACCCATCTTTTTTTGGCAACCGAACTCGAACGCGAGCATCAGGGCGGCGGAGTGGGTTGCGAAAACATCATCGTCCATCACGTGCCTCGCGCCCAATTGCCGCAATGGCTGGCCGAGCAAGAAGCCCAGGGCAAACTGGTCGATTTCAAAATCCACGCCAGCCTCTGGCTCGCGGCGAACCTTTCATCATCCCCCGCTTGAGCGATCCCAT
>CAYQRP010000020.1:0-13693 GCA_964419815.1 uncultured Luteolibacter sp.
GCTGTCACGGAATCCTTTGTCGCATCAATCATCAACGCGCTCATTCGTGACGCAGCGCCTCGATCGGATCCAGCGACGATGCGCGGCGGGCCGGCATGAAACCGAAGATGATGCCGATCGCGGCGGAAAACACGAAGGCGATGAGGTTGATCTTCGGGTCAAAGATGAATGGCGCGCCCACGACCTTGGCCAAGCTGTGGCACAAGCCGTAGGCGAGCAAAATTCCGGCGAGTCCGCCGACCCACGAAAGCGTCACCGCCTCGACTAAAAATTGCAGCATCACATCGCGGGCGCGTGCGCCGATTGCGAGACGAATGCCGATCTCGCGCGTTCGCTCGGTCACCGACACCAGCATCACGTTCATGATGCCGATGCCGCCGACTAACAAACTCACTCCCGCCACCGTACCGAGCAACGATGTCAGGATCCGCGTGCTCGAGCTCATCGTCTCGGCGATTTGCCGCGTATCGACCACCGAAAAATTGTTTTCCTCGTTTTCCGCAAGGTTTCGCCGCTCGCGCATCAAGAGCGTGAGGTCGGCAAGGATCCCGGCGCACGACTGCTCATCGATTCCCGCGATTTGGATTTGGTTGATGTTCTGTGGCGGCGGCAAACCCGCGAGGCGCCGCTGCATGGTGGTGATGGGCAGTGTGATGTTGTCGTCGAGGTCGTCGCCAAAGCCCCCCTGCCCTTTCACGGCGGTGACCCCGATCACCAAGAGCGAGGTGTTGCGAAGTCGGATTTTTTGTCCGACTGCAGGCACTTGATCGAAGAGTTCCTTGCGAACCGTTTCGCCGATCACGCACACGGCGGCGCCTTTGCGCAGTTCGCTTTGATCAAAAAAACGCCCTTCGCTCAAACTCCATCCGGCGATGTCGAAGTACTCGGGCGTGGTGCCCTGATAATCGGTGTGGCGAACATTTTCCATGAACACCGCAGGCGCGTTGCCCATCGCCAAGGGCGCTGCCGCGCGCACATCGCTGAGTTGCTCGCGCACGGCTTGCACATCGCTGAGGCTGAACAATGGCGCGCCCCAACGTCCCCAGCCCTGCCCGGGCCGCAGGATGATCAGGTTGCTGCCAAGATTTGAAATTTGCGCCTTCACCGTTTCGGTGGCACCGCGGCCGAGGGTCACCATCGTCACCACCGCCGCCACGCCGATCACCACACCGATCACCGTGAGAAACGCCCGAGTGATGTTGCGGCGAATCTCACGCAGCGCGAGGATGAAGGCATTGAAAAACATGGCGAATTTTCGAACTTATAACCAATAACGTTTAACCGTGAACCACCGTTTTCTCATCGCTCGCAATGAGGCCGTCCTTCACGCGGATCACGCGTTTGGCGGATGCCGCGACATCGTCCTCGTGCGTGACCATGATGATCGAGATGCCGCGCTCGTGGTTGAGTTTGCAGAGGAGCTCCATGATCTCGACCGTGGTTTTTGAATCGAGGTTGCCGGTAGGTTCGTCGGCAAACAGGGTTTCCGGAGCGGTAACGATCGCCCGCGCGATGGCCACGCGTTGTTGCTGACCGCCGGAAAGTTCCGCCGGAGTGTTCTTTTCCTTGTTGGCCATGCCCACGCTGGTCAGCGCCTCGTGCGCCATTTCGCGTCGCTGTCGCGCAGGAACTCCGCGATAAAGCAAAGGCAGCTCGACATTTTCCAAGGCCGATGTGCGTGCGAGAAGATTGAAACCCTGAAACACAAATCCCAAGGCATGGCGGCGGATCAGGGAACGTTGATCCTTGCTCAACGATTCGATCGCGATGCCGTTGAAACGATAGCTGCCCGCCGTCGGCGTATCGAGACAACCCAGCAGATTCATCAAGGTCGATTTGCCCGATCCGCTCGGGCCCATGATCGCCACAAACTCACCCCGATTTATTTGCAGATCCACCCCGCGCAACGCATGGAACACCGCATCACCGCGACCATAGGTCTTGGCAATGCCGTGAAGTTCGATCAGGGACGCATCGTTCATGGCTTGGCGGGCGGCGCGGCGCTGATGATCACCGGCAAAGCTTCGCGCAGCCCCTCTCCCGTCACTTCCGTGACGCGGCCGTCGGTGATGCCGACCTTCACCGGGCACTCGACTGGCGCGCCATCGCGCAGGAACCAAACTCTGCTCGCCTTGCCGCGCTCGGTTGGCATTTGAATCGACGGACTCTGACGCCACGGGCGGCCACCACCTGGCGACAAGGCCTGCACGAGCGTGCGCTTGGGGCCGGTTTTGTTGAGAAACTCCAGCACCGATTGCGGATCAAATCGCAAAGCGGCATTTGGCACCTGCAGCACCTGTTGCGCACGCGCGACGGAAATGTCCGCGGTGGCGGTCATGCCTGGCCGCAGGCTGAGGTCGGAATTTTCCACTCCGAGTTCCACATTGTAGGTCACGACATTGTTGTTGATCACCGAGCCGTATGCCACCCGCTTCACCGTCGCTTGGTAGGTGCGCATCGGCCAGGCATCGACCGTGAAATTTGCCTGCTGCCCGGCCGCGACGCGACCGATGTCCGACTCGGCCACCGCCACGACCAAATCCATTTTTCGAAGGTCTTCGGCGATCACAAAAAGAACCGGCGCGGTGAAGGATGCCGCCACCGTTTGACCGACCTCGATCGTACGCGAGAGCACGATGCCATCGACCGGAGAGCGGATGATGCTTTTGGAGAGATCGCGCTCGATTGCGCGGAGGTTTGCCTGCGCTTCATTCACCGCCGCTTTGGCACTCTCGAGCTCCGCTTTCGAGCGATCGACCGCCGCCTGCGCGGCATCGAGCTGCGCCTTTGACGGCGTCTTGCCATCGCTCAGCCGCAAGAGGTCCTCGTATCGCGCGAGCGATGCGGTGTTTTCGGTGAGCGTTGCCATGGCGAGCGTCACGCGCGCCTCAGCCGAGAGCAAGATCGCACGATTGCGCTCGGTTTGCTGCGTGAGCTTGGCCGTGTCGAGCTGCGCGATGGGCTGATCCTTTTTCACCGCATCGTTGATGTCGACCAGCACCTCGGAGACCGTTCCCGAAAGCTCACTGCCGATGGTGACCTCGTTGGTCGGCGCAAGATTGCCTGTCGCGGTGACGATGAGCTCGATGTCGCCGCGTACGATGTTCTCGGTTTTGAAAATCGGCTCGTTTTCATGACCGTCGCTGCGGCCGAATTGCCAGTAGAGCAAGGCGCCCGCGATCAGCACCAGCGCGACAACACCAAACTTCCACAGCGGATGGGTCGGCCGCGCGCTGCGGACGATGTCGGAAAGTTTTTCGTTCGGGCCTTGTGCTTGCATGAATTGAAAATTGAAAAAACCGAAGAGGCATCATGACCACCCGCCGCCCAAGGCCCTGTACAGGTCGATGTAGGCTCTGATGTGATCGGCGCGCGATGCAAGAAGATTGTCCTCGATGCCAAGCAGCGTGCGTTGTGCATCGAGCACGGTGATGAGGTCGGTGACCCCCGCCTCGTAGCGTTGCTGGGCGAGCTTGGCCGCCTCGCGTGCGGATGCCACGGCTTTTTCAAGCGTCGCCAATCGTTCGCCCGACCTGCGACAGGCAATGAGCGAGTCCTCAACTTCGGAAAGTGCGGTCAGCACAGAGCCACGATAATCCTGCAAGGCGCGATCCAGAGCCGCATCGCGCGCATCGATGTCGGCACGGATGCGGCCCGCGTCGAAGATCGGTCCGGTCACGCCCACAATGAGATCGGCCGCGGTCGTTTCGGGACGAAAAATTTTCTCCGCCGCAAGCGAGTTGATGCCGAGCGTGCCGCTCAGATTGAGCGAGGGATAGCGGCGTGCTTTTGAAGCATCGAGTTCGGCGACCGCCGACGAAACTTTCCAACCCGACTCGCGCACATCCGGCCGCTGGCGGATCGTGTCGGCAGGAATGCCAATGGCGAGGTCGCGCGCTGGCACGGGAATGCGACCGCGATTGCCGACAAGCGCGGCATCAAAGGCACCTGGTTCACGGCCGCAGAGCAATGCGAGTTGGTTGCGCCGCTGCGCGATCGATTGCTCCAAAGTCGGAATTGCCGCGCGTGCCTGCTCGAGGCTTGCGTTGGCCTGATCCGACTCCAGCGAGTCTGCTTCACCCGCCTGCTGCCGCCATGAGGCGAGTCGGGCGGTTTCCTCACGGCTCACGACGATGTCGCGCAGCACGAACAAGCGCTCCTCGTCGACGCGCAGTCGCGAGTATGCGATCGCAATTTCCGCCGCGAGTGCTGCTTGCACCGAGCGGAGATTTTCTTCCGTCGCTGCAAAGGTGGCTGCTGCGGATTTCGCCAAATTTCGATTCTTTCCGAACCAATCGACTTCCCACGACGCATCGAGCGCGGCCCGACCCGATGATTGGGTCGCCCACTCGCCGCTCTCGCGATTGGCATCGCCGAATCCGCGAAGCGATCCGCTTAGAGATGGCATGAGTTGCGCGGATGCCTCATTGCGCCGCGCCCGCGCCTCGCGCACCCGTGCGGTCGCCGAAGCGATGCCAGGGTTTCCCGCGAGCCCGGCATCAATCAGCTTCGACATTTGCGGATCGTCAAAATGCGCCCACCACCGAGCCAAATCCTTGTGCGGCGAAGCGAGTGGAAATCCGCCTTTGTTGATCCATTCCTTTGGCGGCTCCGCTCCCTCAGGTGGATTGCTGCCCGCGCAACTGACCGCAAGCCATGACAAAAACACCAAAACCATCCACGGCATGTTTCGGCGACAAGCATCGCGCCAATGTGCGGATCGGTTTTGAAAATGTGGATGAGATGGCAAAACGGCTTGCTGTTAGAAATCGAGGTAAATTTCGGTGCGGCGGTTGACCTTGCGTCCGTCGGGATTGTCGATACCGGCCTCGGTCACATTGGGTCGTCGCGGCTGGCTCGATCCCTTCGCAACCGTGACAATCTGCTCTGCGGAGACTCCGGCCGCGATGAGCAGGTCGCGCACCGCCGCAGCCCGACGGCCGGAGAGGCCCTCATTGTAATCCTTCGTTCCGAGCGCGTCGGTGTGACCGCTGAGGGTGATTTTTTTCGCGGGATCGGCGAGCAGGATTTTGGAAACGATTTCCAACTGCCTCAAGGTGCGGGGATTCACCTCATCCTCATCAAAGCCGAAATAAAGTGCCAGCGTGTCACCGCCCGCAGGATTTTTGACCAATGGCGAGTAAAACACATCGCCGCCCGCGACGCGCCGCGCGTAATCCGCAAGGAGGCGGTCGAGGTTGATCTCGCTCACCAGCCACTTGGCCGGATTTCCGGAATGTTGAAGCGTCAGCGCAAAGCCCGCGTCCTGTGATCCGTCGATGGCCTCGATGTTGGCCAGATAACCTGCGAGATCGGGTTTTTGCAGCATCGAGCGCAGCGGTTTTGATTGGCGCAGCCGATACATACCTTCTTCAAAAAGTATGCATAAGCCCGCGATCTTGGCATCGCTCACCAACTTTCGATCCACCCGTGTGCGTGCGACCTCGAAGTTCTGATTCAACACCGCCTGCAAAAACGCATCGGCCGCCTCCAACGAATCATTTGCCGCCGGCGTGCTTGCCGTTTCACCATAATGCGGGATTACGAAAAATTTTTCCACCGACCAGAGTCCGCCCTGATGAATCAAATCGACGATCACGCGTCCGCCGTCCTCGAGCGCAACTTCCCAACGCGTGCGCTTGTTCAATTCCAGTTCGCCGATTTCGCGAATGCTCTCGTAAGAAAGCTTGGGCTTGGATGCCAATAAGGCGCGCAGGTTTTCATCGAGTTGGGAAGCACCCAGCAGCTCTTCCATTGCTCCGACATCACCCGACTCCAGCGCGGCGGCGATGCGGTTCATCAGTTTTATGGGATCGGCATGACTCGCCTGAGCGACGGGCATCGCGGGCGTTTGGGGCGGCGCATCGGGTGTCGGCGCAGACGGCGCAGGCTCCACGGGTGCAGGCACAGTCGTTTGCGGATTTTTTTCCACGATCTTCGGCACACCGGGACGGATGAACCACAAGGCGATCGCTGCAAGGGTCAGCACGCCGGCCAAAGCCAAAAACCAATGGGGAATTTTCATGAAAGGAACAGGGCCGGACTGTGGGGTGATGGGTGAAAATGAACAAGATCACTTGTTCGGCCACGCCGGTGCCTCAGCGTCGCACTCGGCGATTTTTGCCTGAATTTTCAGAACCTCGCCACCGCGCCAGACTTCGATTATGACCGTTTCTCCGACACGCGAGCTTTTGATGATGCTGAAAAGTTGGTTTGCCGACTGAATCCTTTTGCCATCGAGCGCGATGATCACATCCCATTGTTGGAGCCCAGCCATTTCCGCGGGCGAACCGGGAACAACGGCGGCCACCAAGGCGCCGCTTTCACCGCCGTAATCAAGTTGCGAGCGCAGCGAAAGGTCGAGGTCGTACATCTGCACGCCAAGAAATCCGCGAATCGGCCGCCCGCGTTCAAGAATCTGCTCGATCGCATCGCGCACATCGTTGGAAGGGATCGAGAAACCCACGCCTTGGAAGCCCGGGTTCTGGCGATCGGGTGAAAAGATCGCGACATTGATGCCGATGATTTCTCCGCGCAAATTCACCAAAGGTCCGCCGGAATTGCCGGGGTTGATCGCCGCATCCGTTTGGAAAAGATCACGCTGGTTGTCGGAGATCGAGCGTTCCTTGGCGGAGATGATTCCTTGCGTCACCGTTTCGCCGAGACCGAAGGGATTGCCGACCGCAAAGACCAACTGACCCACCTGCACCTGCGACGAGTCGCCGAGCTTGAGCGGTTGGAAGGGACCCTTGTCTTCGATCTTGAGCACTGCGATGTCGAGCAGGCGATCTTCGCCGATTAAACGCGCGGCGTAAGTTTTTCCGCCGTGCAAGGTGATACGAAATTTTTGCTGACCTGCCACGACATGGTGATTGGTCACAATGTGACCTTCCTCGGAAACAATCACGCCCGAACCTTGGCCTTGGGTGGGCATGCGCCTTTCATAAACGCGCCCAAAAAAATCCGCGCGCCGCTGAGTGCGGACGCCGTGGGTGTCGATGCTCACCACCGAAGGCACCACCGCACGCGTGAGCTGCGCGTATTCGTCGTTGAGTCGCGAGAGCAGCTCGACATTGCCAACATCGAGTGGCGGCAACTCGGGCAGGGTGAATTTTTCCGGTCTTCGCTCCGGAGTATTTTGCGAGAGCTGCGGCAGCCAATCCGGCTTCTCGCCACTCGCGCATTTCCGCAGGGCGGAAACCGCGCCATAGGCGACGAAAAAGACGGCAATGAGGAAGATGGGCTTGCGAATCGAGGACATCATAACGCGTGTGGGACTGGCCCTAAATTGCCAGCATTTCCCCAAGATCCAAGCCCCGAAAAAATCAGCCTCAGTGGTCGAGCTTGAGCTTTCTGAGCTTGGGCTCGATCACAAAGCGGCAATACGGGTTCTTCGACTTGTTCTGAAAATAATAGTCCTGGTGGTAGTCGGGCGCGGGATAAAATTCCGAGACTGCGGCGATCTCGGTCACGATCGGATCGTCAAACATCGACGCCGCCGCCGCTTTCGAGGCCTCGGCGGTTTTTTTCTGCTCCTCGGATTGATAAAAAATCACCGAGCGATACTGCGTGCCGACGTCATTGCCCTGACGGTTGAGTGTGGTGGGGTCGTGCAATTTCCAGAACCAGTCGAGCAATTTGGCAAAGCTGATTTTTTGCGGATCGAAAACCACCCTCACCACTTCAGCGTGACCACTCTCGCCGCTGCAGACATCCTCATAGGTGGGATTGGAAACATGTCCGCCCATGAAACCGGAGGTCACAGCAGCAACGCCGTCGATTTGTTTCAATGCCGCCTCGATGCACCAGTAACAACCCGCACCAAGGATCGCGATTTCGGCATTCTCGGGGACTGAAGGCAGCGCGGCGGGTTTTTGATCCATCGGTTTTTTCTCGGGTTGGCAGGAGGCGAGCAAAGGCAGCATGCCCAGCAGCACGATCCAGCAGGATTTGATCGCGGACGATTTCAAGATGCCGTCAGTTTTGCACAAGCCGTGAATTTTACCACTCGATTCCGACTCCCTCTTCGGGAACCAGCACCTGCTCGCTGATCCCGAGTCGGTCGGCCTCCGCGAGCAAGCGCTCGACGGGCTCGTTGTGAGGTTCGTTGCCGAGCGGAAAGGTCCCGTAGTGCATCGGAATGAGCAGCTTTGCGTTGAGGTCGATGAAGGCGCGCGCGGCCTCCTCCGGGTTCATGTGCACATCGCGTCCGCTGGGTGATTCGTAGGCGCCGATCGGCATCAGCGCGATGTCGATGTTGTGCTTCACGCCGATTTCGGCGAAGCCGCCAAAGTAGGCGCTATCGCCGCAATGAAAGACGCTTTTGCCGCCAGCCCGCACGATGTAGCCGCCGTAATCGCGATGCGTGTCGTGGATGAAACGCGCGCCCCAATGATGCGAAGGCGTGTGGACGATCTCGAGCTGATCGAATGCCAACTCATCCCAAACGCCCACTTCGTAGGTCGCAGGAAATCCGAGTTTTTTCACCAAGGAACCGCTGCCCCGCGGCACGACGATCCCCTCGCGCGCCTGCAAAATTTTGAGGCTTGGCTTGTGCAAATGATCGAAGTGCGCGTGCGTCACCAGCACGAGGTCGACCTCGGGCACGCCGTGCAGGTCGAGCCCGGGATGGCGATGACGCTTCACCGGTCCGTGCCACTTTGCCCAGTTCGGATCGACGATCACCGAATGGCCTGCAAATTGCAGGAAGAACGACGCATGACCGATCCATGTGACGCGCACCTTGCCGTCCTCCGGCGGAGCAAGCACGGGTTCGAGCACATTTCCCGCGAGGCGGCGAAACATCCCGGGCACTACCCGGTGGCGCAAAAATTTCAAGTTGCGCACCGGCCAACCTTTTTGCGGCAGCAACCCGGAATATCGCGCACCCGGCGGCGCATACGATGAATCAAGCTGCTTTTTCATTCTCCCAAGCCCTTCGCGTAAATCTCAGCGCCATTGAACACGATCACCATCGGCCTGCAGCACACCTCACAATCGTAATCCACCTCCGCAGGCTGCTCCTCGGGTGGCGGTACCGCGACTTCGAAAAATTCAAAGCATGTGGGACAGGTGACCTCGGCGAAGTCCATGCCCCGAACATCGCACGAAAATCCCCGCGCGCCAATGCCCGATCTGTGCCGCAAATGCACGAATTTGGCAAATGTCCGCGTGCCTCCATGCCATGAGCACCCGGATGCGATCACCTCGGCTCGAAACCGCTGTTGCCATGAACGGCCGAATGCCGCTTGAATGGCATGGATGAAGGCCATCGGCGCGCGAAAATTTCTTCCGTCCTCGGATCCGGAATGTCTGGTGGAATTCCAGGCGGAAAATCCCAGCCCAGGCCCCGGCGATTTGATCGTTCGCGTTCGTGCCTGCGCGGTGAATCCGGTCGACACCAAGATCCGCAAGTCACTCGGCGATACGCTCCAAAAACCACCACGCATTCTCGGTTGGGATGCGGCGGGCACGGTGGTCGAAGTCGGCAGCCAGGTGCGTGATTTCCATATCGGCGACGAAGTCTTTTATGCCGGTGACCTCACGCGACAGGGTTGCAATGCCGAGCTGCATGCGGTCGATGCCCGACTCGTCGCGCGCAAGCCGCGCAACTGGTCTTTCGAAGAAGCTGCAGCAGTTCCCTTGGCTGGCATCACCGCGTGGGAGTTGCTCTTCGAACGCATGGGCGTGGATCCGCATGGCAAGGATCGCGGCAAGGCGATTCTGATCATCAATGGTGCGGGCGGCGTCGGCTCGGCGCTCATTCCCCTAGCCCGCGATGCCGGACTCACGGTCATCGCCACCGCCTCACGACCGGAAACCATCGCCTGGTGCAAGCAGCTGGGAGCGCATCAGGTGATCAATCATCGCGAAAATCTGATCGCCCAATCCGAGGCCTTGGGTTTCGCGAGTTATCCGTTCATTGCCAATTTGCATCAGCCCGAAATCCATTGGTCGGCGACCTCGCAGCTCATCGCGCCCTTTGGCACGCTCGGGCTCATCGTCGAGCCGAACGAAAAGCTGAACCTCGGCGATCCGCTCAAGGCGAAATGCGTGCGCATCGCATGGGAATTCATGGCCGCGCGTGCCAAATTCCAATCGCCCGACATGCACGAGCAGGGTCTCATCCTTGCGAGCCTTGCGGCACGCTGCGAAGCGGGTACATTTCCAAAAATCCACACCCGCGTGTTTGATTCGCTGAACCCTGAAAACTTGCGCGAGGCCCACGCGGCGATGGAACAAGGCCGCGCCCACGGCAAATGGGTCTTCAAGTGCGAGAAATTCTGATAGGAAAATTTCAACCCGCATGAGCGCCCACACCGAAACATTTTCCGTCGCCACCTGCGGCAAAGGCACGACTGAAATCACAAGGAATGTCGCCGCCATCGTTTCACGCGCGGCAATCCGCAACGGCACGGTCACGGTGTTTGTGCGTCACACCAGTGCGAGCCTCGTGATCATGGAAAACGCCGACCCCACGGCGCGACGCGACCTCGAAATGTTTTTTGAAAAGCTCGTGCCCGAGGACACCCCATGGTTCATCCACACGCTCGAAGGTCCCGACGACATGCCGAGCCACATTCGCATGGCGCTCACGCGGACAAGTGAGGTTATCCCGATCATCGACGGAAAAATGACCCTCGGTACCTGGCAGGGAATTTTTCTCTTCGAACACCGAAGCCACCCGCACACCCGCCAAATCGCGGTCAGCGTGATCGGCGAGTGAGGGCAAACAATTCGCGCAATTTTTCTCCGATCACCTCCGCCGCTTCGCGCACGCTGATCGATCGTCCCGCTTCATCTTCCAAGCAACTCATCACCACGCCGTCGATACCGCAGGGGGTGATCGCAAAAAACGGCGGCAATGACTCGCGGGTGATGTTGATCGCAAAACCGTGCATGCTGATCCATTTGCGCACGCCGACCCCGATCGATGCGAGCTTGCGGTCACCGACCCACACGCCGGTGAGCCCTTCGCGCCTTTGCGCATTCACGCCAAATGCCTGACAGGCGAGGATCAGCGCTTCCTCGAGCAAGCGCAAATGCGCGTGAAGATCCCTGCCGCGCGAGTTGAGATCGAGCACGGGATAGCCGACCAATTGGCCCGGACCGTGATAGGTCGCTTGTCCGCCACGATTGGTTTCATGCACTCGACAAGGAAGCTTTTCCGCATCGCGCAAAGAGCTGCGATCCTTCAATCGCCCGATCGTGTAAACCGGTTCGTGCTCGAGCAAAAAAACCGCATCGCCTGCCTCACCCGCGAGCAGCGCATCGACCCTCGCCTCTTGCAGACGCAAGCCGTCCTCATAGGAAAGAGGATCGGGCAAATGGATGATTTCAGGCATCGAGGCTGTGTTGGCAGAATGGTGATGATGAACTTTACGATGGCGATTGGAAAAAACCACCGTGCTCAGACGAGACGGCGGTCGAGCAATTTGGCTTTGAGCGGATCCGAGGCCTGCAAGTGGGCGATGCCGATGGCAAGCGCATCGGCCGCATCGGAAGGAGGTGTTTCGGCAAGCCCGAGCAAGGCGCGCACCATGAACGCGACCTGCGATTTGTCGGCATTGCCATTTCCCACCACCGCGCTTTTCACTTTTTTTGGCGAGTATTCATAAACCGGCAGCCCGTGGTCGGCCGCCGCAATCAAAGCCGCCGCACGCGCCGCGCCCATCGAGATCGCGGTCTGGTGCGACTGCACGTAAATGATGCCCTCGACCGCAACTTCGTCGGGCTGAAATTTTGCAATGAGGTTCGCGAGGTGACTTCTCACCGCCGCCAGCGCACCGGACTGCGGCAGGGATTTGGGAATGGAAATCACATCGTAAGCCAGCACCACCGGACTGCGGGCCTCGCCCTCAAGCAACGCATAGCCGGTGTTGCGAACGGCCGGATCGATGGCAAGCACGCGCATGGCGGAAATATAGAGCCAAGCCCATCACTTCCGGCGAGCGGTTTCTGATGCGGCTCGAAAATCGGCATGTGGCAGCGTTTTTCCGGCTTTCCTGAATCGGCAGATGATCCTATGATTTCCCGCGATGCGAGCTTGATGACGCAGCAAGGTCAGCACCCTCGACGCTTTCAGGACATAATCACGATCAGCCATGGGAAGAGCTTTTGAATGCCGCCGCCGTGCCAAGGAATCGCGTTGGGCCACGATGTCCAAGGTGTTTCCGAAGCTTGCCAAATCGATCACGCTGGCTGCCAAGGATGGCGGACCCGATCCGGAAACCAATGCCCGCCTGCGTGTCGCCATCGCCAACGCGAAGGCGCAGAACCTCTCGCGCGAAAACATCGATGCGGCAATCAAGCGTGCCGCCGGCAAGGATGCTTCGGAAATTTCCGAAATCACTTACGAAGCGAAAGGCCCGCACGGTTCGTTGTTTTTTATCGAAGTTGCCACCGACAATTCGAACCGCTCGGTGACGAACATCAAAACGATCTTCAACAAAAACGGCGGCCAAATGGTCAACTCAGGCGCGCTCGACTTCATGTTCTCGCGCAAGTCGGTGATCGAATTTCCCGTGCCCGAAGGCAAGAACCTTGAGGAAATCGAACTCGAGCTCATCGATGCGGGCCTCGAGGAAATGCATGTCGACGAAGGCGTGGTGTCGGTCATCGGCGACTACACGGCCTTTGCACAGCTTTCCCAAGCGGTCGAGTCCCTCGGCATCAGCGCCAGCAAGTCGGGTCTGCAACGCTTGCCGAATCAACCGATCGAACTGACCGAAGAGCAGATGGTCGAAGTCGAAACCATCGTCGACAAGCTCGAGGACGATGACGATGTTCAAGCGGTTTACACGAACCTCGCCTGAGTCGCGGGATCAGCGCTCGAAGAACATCGTGAACTCGTTGCGGTTGTAGGTGAGGTGCCTCGTCGCGATTTTTTTCAGATCCGCTCTGCGGGCGATCTCGGTCACTTCGGATTCGAGCGTCGTCGTTTCATCGATTGATGAAATGCCCGGCAACTTGAGGGTGAAGATGACGATGCCTCTTGGTTGCAGATTTTTTGAAAGCCTTGAAACCTGCCGCATCGCATCGCGCGCGTCGCCATTCATGTCGCAGAGCATCGCATCAAAGGTGAGCCCTGCTGGCGGCTTGAAGTCTGCCGCATCGGCGACGAATTGTGTGAGCCCCTTGCGGTTTTTGAGTCGCGCATCGAGTGGCGCGCGATCGACGGCGATGACTTCGTAATCTCTTGCGAGCAACTCGGTGGTCATGCCGCCCGGGCTGGCACCCAGTTCGAGCCAGCGCGCACCGCTCGGCGGCGGTCGGTGCGTGAGGTGAAGTTGGTGCAAAGCCTCGGCAATTTTCGCTCCGGCGCGGCTGATCGTATCGGGCGAATTTTGCGGAATGAACTTCGTGCCGCCGGGAAAAAATCCATCGCATTGCGCGGGTGATTGAATCCCAGCAAAGAGCCCTTCCTTGCCGACCAAACAAAACAGCGTGGTTTGTTTGGGGTTTTGTTGTTCGGCATTTTTAATTTCCGACCACTCGCGTGGAAACAACTGCAGGGCGCGTCCGCGCAAATTCGAAGCCAGCGTGCGATCATAGCGCTTGGGAGATCCAGGATCGATCGGCCCGCAGATCAGCGTCTGCGCTTTGCTTTCGCCAAATTTTTGCCGCAATGCCTGCGCAGCTTTTTCGATGAAACCATCGGTTTCGCGCGGATTGCACGGCCAACTGTGATGCA
>CAYQRP010000021.1:0-13631 GCA_964419815.1 uncultured Luteolibacter sp.
AACGAATCGACCGTGCGCTTGCCTTGGATCGAAAGCATGCGGCTGATGCGCTCGCGGGTTTCGGCTTCGGTTTGTTTGAACTCCGGCAAATCGGTGTTCACCGAGCCGGGCTTTTGACCAACGAGGTAATTGGCAATGGTCGTCGGAATCACGAAATAACCGTCGGCAAGACCCTGCATCAGCGCCGAGGCACCGAGGCGGTTGGCACCGTGATCGGAGAAATTCGCTTCGCCAAGCACATGCAACCCGGGGATGTTCGACATCAAATTGTAATCCACCCACAGCCCGCCCATCGTGTAGTGCACGGCCGGATAAATCATCATCGGCAACTGATACGGATCTTCGCCGGCGATCTTTTCGTACATCTGGAAAAGGTTGCCGTAACGCGCGCGGATCGTCGGTTCGCCGAAGCGTTGGATCGCATCGCGGAAATCGAGATAAACGCCGAGTCCGGTCGCCGACACGCCACGGCCTTCATCACAAACTTCTTTGGCGGCACGCGAAGAAATGTCACGCGGCGAAAGATTGCCAAAGGAGGGATACTTGCGCTCGAGGAAATAATCGCGGTCGTCCTCGGCGACATCGTTCGGGCTCATTTGTTTTGCGCGAAGTTTGGCAGCGACATCCGCCGACTTCGGCACCCAGATGCGGCCGTCATTGCGCAGCGACTCGGACATGAGCGTGAGCTTCGATTGGTAATCGCCGCTCACCGGAATGCAGGTCGGGTGAATCTGCGTGAAGCAAGGATTGGCAAACAAAGCACCGCGACGCGTCGCACGCCAGGTGGCGGTGACATTGCAGCCCATCGCGTTGGTCGAAAGGAAAAAGACATTGCCGTAGCCACCGGTCGCAAGGATCACCGCATCGGCGGCATGGCTGCTGATTTTTCCGTTGGCGAGATCACGCACGACGATGCCTTTGGCGTGACCGCCGACGAGCACGAGATCGAGCATCTCGGTGCGCGGGTACATTTTGACGCCGCCTTTTTTGATTTCCTTTTCAAGGGCCTGATAGCAACCGATGAGCAACTGCTGACCAGTCTGACCGCGGGCGTAAAAGGTGCGCGAGACCTGAGCGCCACCGAAGGAACGGTTGTCGAGAAGTCCGCCATACTCGCGGGCAAAAGGCACGCCCTGCGCGACGCACTGGTCGATGATCGAGTTCGACACTTCGGCGAGTCGATAGACATTCGCCTCGCGCGAACGGAAGTCGCCGCCCTTGATGGTGTCGTAAAACAAACGGCGCACCGAGTCGCCGTCGTTGCGGTAGTTTTTCGCGGCGTTGATGCCCCCCTGCGCGGCGATCGAATGCGCGCGGCGCGGGCTGTCCTGATAACAAAAGCATTTCACCTGATAGCCCAGCTCGGCAAGCGATGCGGCGGCCGCACCACCGGCCAGACCGGAGCCGACGACGATCACGGAAAATTTCCGCTTGTTCGCCGGGTTGATGAGCTTGGAGTCCATCTTGTGCTTGGACCACTTTTGTTCAAGCGGGCCGGATGGAATCTTGCTGTCGAGAGTGATGGACATGGGAAATGGGAGTGGAGGTTGACCGTCGCGATGGGCATTCAAAATTTCACCAATTTCAGAAAGACCGAAATCGGAATGGAAATGAAACCGAGCCAGATGATCAGGCTAAAGGCCGAAGAAAACTGACGGATGGCACTTTCGTTTTTCTTCGTCCGCAATCCAAGCGTTTGGAAGATCGAAGCCACTCCATGATGCAGGTGCGAGCACAACAGCGTGATCGCCAAAATGTAGAATGCGGAAACAGGAAAGCTTTCGAAACCTCTGATCACCATGCCGTAAGGATCGTCTTTGCCAATCGCCGCAAGCTCGCAATCGATGCGCACGGTGAAGTGCAGCAAGTGATAAATCACAAAGGCAAGAATCGTGAGGCCCGACCAGATCATCAGGCGCGATGACCTGGTGGCCTGGATGGTCGCCTTGCATTCATACGGTTGACGCGCGGCGCGATTCTGACGCGTGAGCGCGATGGTGGCGATGATGTGCAGCACTACCGTCACGAGCAATCCCACGCGCGCGATCCAGATGCCCGCGCCATGCAGCATCGAATGAAGAAACGCCGCGTATTCGTTGAAGGCTTCGCGACCCGCATAGATCAACAGGTTGCCGGCAAGGTGTCCGGCAAGAAACAGGCAGAGCAAAAGACCCGTCACCGCGACCACGATTTTTTTTCCGATGGAAGAGGACCAGTAGGCATCGAGGCAGCGAGTGATGGCATTCATGGTGAAAGAACTGGCCCAAATGGTTGCGCGGGCGCGCGTTGATAAACCCCGTCGAGGGGCTTTTCAAGCGGAGAGTCCGCTGCTTTGAAGCTGGATGGAGCGAACAAGGGCAATTTACCCAACGCGCCAAAGGTCGATGGTGCCGCCGAGCTGACAGGCCTGTGAGCCTTCGATGATGTTTCCGCGGCTTAGCAGCCCCTTGTGCCATTCGACCCACTGGGCGCGGCCCGGTGCCATGAAGGTGCCCGTATTGATGATCAGTTTGCCGCTTTGCCGCCAGCAGCCGCGCTGATGAAAATGTCCCATCACGAGGATCTCGGCTTGTGGAAAATAATTTTTCAGAAATTCGGCACCATAAAGGCCCTGATGAATCCAGCTTGCCAGCATGTGCAGGGCACGGGTCGGCGGAAAAGCTGCGTCCCATGCGCGCTGAATCAAATGACGGCCGGCCGAATGCTCGACTGAGCAGAGCTCGCGCGCGATGCGACGGGCGAGTTCGTGGCGGTGCACGGGATCGCGAGCTGCGTCTGGAATCTGCCGCCACATTTCAAGCACCGCTTCGCGGTTTCCAAGGATCTCGCGTTTCCACGGCGACCCGTCGAAGAGCAGGCTGTCGCCATGGCTCACCACGATGCGGCCGTTTGCCAATTCGATCCACCCCTTGCCCGGCCATGAAGGATCGTGGTTGCCGGGCAAAAAAATCGCATCGGCCGCCTCCTCGGCACAAAGCCATTGAAGCTCATCGAGCATTTGCCGCGCACGCTGGCGAAATGGCGCTGCCAGCTCCTGCCAGGTGTCGCCATTGAAGATCACCGTACCAGCCCCAGCGATCAGCGGTCGCAGCGCGGAAACCTGGTTGATCCGCGAAATTTTGTGACCGAGATGAAGGTCGGACAGGATGCGGACCGGCTCGTTCATGACGATGGGATGGCACGTTGGCGCACCGCCTCGAACAGGCAAACACCGGTGGCCACCGAAACGTTGAGACACTCGACTTTTCCGGCCATCGGAATCGATGCGAGGAAATCGCAATTTTCCTCGGTAAGCCGACGCATGCCTTTTTCCTCGGCCCCCATCACCAACGCGAGCGGGCCTTTGAGATCGAGTTCGTAAATCGATTTGGATTTGGCATGATCCGAAGTGCCAACAAGCCAGAGTCCGGCGGCTTTGAGTTTCTCCATCGTGCGCGCGAGATTGGTGACTTGCGCGAAAGGCACATGATCGGCCGCCCCCACCGAAATGCGGCGCACGGTTTCGGTGATGCCCACCGCCTTGTCTTTCGGCGCGACCACCGCATGCACACCCGCAGCATCGGCCGTGCGAAGAATCGCTCCGAGGTTGTGCGGGTCCTGCACGCAGTCGAGGATCAGCACGAACGGCACCTCTTGTTCGGCGATCAGCGCCATCAGCTCGTCCTCATCGAGGGCGGGCATGGTCTTCTCGGGTTTCTCGACATCGCGGACATGACGGTTCTCGCGCGCCTGTTTGCCGTGCTCGCGGCGGGGGCCAGAAAATCGATCTCTCACGGCGGGAAAATGACCTTGGGCTCATGGAAAAGTCGAGCGCTTAGCGGCGCAGGACACGAGGCAGATCATTTGCCTTGCCGGTTGCCTAATTTTCGGAAATAATTGAAACTGATGAAAGTCAAAGCCGACGACCGCCTCGAGCAGGCTCGCGAAGAGTTTATCGCCCAATGGGGGGCGATGGGCACGCAGTGGGGCATCAACCGCACCATGGCACAGATTCACGCGCTTTTGATGACCGCAGTCGATCCGATGTCGACCGATGAAGTGATGGAGGCCTTGGAAATCAGCCGCGGCAACGCGCACGCAAACCTCAAGGAGCTGGTGGCCTGGGGCCTATTGCGGGTGGTGGTGAGAAAGGGCGAGCGGCGCGAGTATTTTGAGGCAGAAAAAGACGTTTGGCGCATTTTCACCGTCGTGGCGCGGGAGCGCAAAAGGCGGGAAATCGATCCCGCGCTGGAGGTGGTGCGCAAGTGCGCGGAAGAAAGTCGGGGCATCACAACACCCGAGGGCCGGGCCTTTCACGAGCAAATGAGGCAACTGGAGGAGTTTGTCGAATTCGCCTCCCGTATGGCCGATCGCGTGGCGATGATGAAACACGGATTTGCCATCCAAATGGCAGCAAAACTGCTGGGATGATTCGACACGGCCGCAAATAACAGATTTTTCAGAAATTTTTGAAATTCAGATCCTGAAGTCCAACCAACAAATTTTATGAATCCGGTGATCGTGGTGACAGGCGCGGAGGGTGTTTTGGGGCGCTACGCGTGCCGATATTTTTCACGGCTTGGTTTCGAAGTAGTGGCGGTTAGCCGTCGGCGTGAGAGCTCTGCGCGCAATGAGGACGACGGCATGCATTTGGAATGGGATGGCAAAAATGTCGGCGCATGGGCAATGGCTTTGGAAGGCGCCGAAGCGGTGGTGAACTTGGCCGATGGCGACGATCTCGCTGCTCGGATTGAATCAACGCGCGCTCTTGGTAAGGCAGTGGCTGGATGTCGCATCGCGCCGCGGGTCTGGCTAAACGCATCGACGATCGACTGGTATGACCGTGATCACGATCGCACGCATGACGAGTGGTCAGGCGAGCCTGGCGTGTCTGCGGTGAGTCGCGCAGCCCTTGCGTGGGAAGATGCGTTTTTTGGTGCGGTCGTGCCGCCGCGAACCCGCAAGGTTGCGATGCGGCTTGGCAGGGTGCTGGCGCAAGAGAATGAAGCTGAAAAAATTTCTCCCAGCACGGCAAGCGAGGCGTGGTTGCACATGGAGGACTTTCTGCGCGCATTGGAATTTCTGTTAGACGATGCGTTTTTCGGCGGAGTGGCCAATCTCACGGCACCGCTAGAAACCGAGGGTGAGTTCGGCATCCGGCCGCTGCGACTGGCCGATGAGGGATTCGCATGGCGTTGGCCCCAGCTCGACGAGGCGATGAAGGATTTGGCAAACAGGCGAGACATCGATGAATTTTTTGAGGCAATGCCCATCCTTCAGGTCGAGCGGAGAAATCGGATCCCCGTGGGCATTTTTTGATCGGACTTAGATGTACATTGTAAATGCAAAATTTGCCCTTTTTGGCATTTTTTCGTTTCCCTAAGTCATTGGAAATCAGTTGATTTTTAAATTCAGGGCGAAATTTCGGGGATTTTCCGTTTGCGCCCATCCAGTGGCGGGGCTAGTCCTAGTGCGCTATTGGGCGATGCGTGTGAAGCGCGGGTCGGCCGAACCAGACAGCTTCACAACCATCCGAACCCATGACATTTCGATTTGCGAATTTCAGCACCTTGGCCTTGGCGATCACCCTCTTGGCCAGCTGCGGCAACTCCAACTTGGCGATCGTTCCGAAGTCCAAGATCCAGGCCATCGGTCACGCTCGCGAGACCAAACGCGAAAGCTTCCAAGTCGCAGGACCCTCCGCGCAACTCCTCTCTGCCGCGGCCAGCAAACCGCGCGATAAGCACGGCATGCCGGTCTATTCGTTCAGCGAGCGTCAGCGCATCGCCCGCACGACCGCTTACACCTGCAGCGAAGATGACCACCTCATCTATGGCAGCAAAAATGCCACCGGAACCCACCTTCGCTACACCAATCGCGTGCGCAGCGCGGCTGCCGATTGGTCATTCTATCCCGTCGGCACCACCTTCCGCATCAAGGGCCTGCCCTATCTCTATGTGATCGACGACTACGGATCGGCACTGACCGGTACCGGCACGATCGACATTTACAAACCTAACAAGGAAACGATGAACATCTGGGGCCGCCGCAATGTGGAAGTGCAGATCGTCCAGTGGGGTTCCTTCGCACGGAGTGCAAAAATTCTGAGCGGCCGCACTGGATACGAGCATTGCCGACGAATGCTGGCCAACATCGTGCGCCAACAACCGAGTCTGGCGAGCGTGGCCAAGCGCTGAATCCCCTTCCCTTTGGGATCAAACGAAGCGCACGGCGTGTTTCTTCGAGAGCTTGAGCGTGTCGCCCGCCTTGGGTGAAACCAATGCAGCCGGATCGGTGAGTTTTTCTCCGTTGAGTTGAACCGAGCCGCTCGAAATGAACTGCTTTCGCAGCTCGCCGTTGGACTTTTCCAAGCCGAAGGCAGACTTGAACGCGTGAGCTGTGAGCGCGAGCACCGTTGTTTCAGCGGCAAGATCCGAGAGGGAAATTTCCGGCAACTCCGCAGCGGCAAGATCCTTTTTGGAAAAGCGCGTGTCCCAGTCGGCGCGGGCGGCGGTGGCAGCGGCTTCGCCGTGGTAGCGGGAGGTGAGTTTTTCTGCGAGGGACTTCTTGGCCTCCATCGGATGCCCCGAAGGATCGCGGGCCTCGCCAAGCAAAAGCGTGTAATAGCGGTCCATCAACTCGTCCGAGACACTCATCAGCTTGCCGAACATTTCCTGCGGCGCGTCGCTCACGCCGACGTAGTTGCCGTACGACTTTGACATCTTGCGCACGCCGTCGAGACCCTCGAGCAGCGGCATCACCATCACCACTTGCTGTGGTTGGCCCGCCTCCTTTTGAAGGTCACGGCCGACGAGAATGTTGAAAAGCTGATCAGTGCCGCCGAGCTCGACATCGGCCCGAATTTCCACCGAATCCCAACCTTGCATCACTGGGTACTGCAACTCGTGCAGACGCACTTCCTGGCCAGCCTCGACGCGGTTGCGGAAGTCCTCGCGCTGGAGCATTTGCTGAAGCGTGACCTTGGCGTTGAGCTTGAGGATTTCCTCATAGGTCATTTTGCGAAACCAATCACCATTGTGAACAATTTCCGTTTTTGACTTGTCGAGAATTTTGAATGCCTGATCGGTGTAGGTCTCGGCATTGACGAGAACCTCTTCGCGTGTGAGCGGAGGGCGGGTGGCCGAACGGCCGGAAGGGTCGCCGATGGTGGCAGTGAAGTCGCCGATCAACAGAACCGCCTGATGGCCGAGCTCCTGGAATTGGCGAAGCTTTTCAAGCGCGACGGTGTGACCAAAGTGTATGTCGGGCGCAGTGGGGTCGACGCCGAGTTTGACGCGCAGCGGTCTGCCCAAGCGGAGTTTTTCCAGCAGTTCTTTTTCCGAAAGGACTTTGGCGCAGCCTTTGGTGAGGGCGGTGAGTTGTTGCTCGGGGCTCATATGGGAAAATTGCCGATGATGACGGCCTGTCACTTTTTGCTTTTGAGATGCAGTTTGAGGATGCGCTTGAGCTCATCCGCCGCCTGCGTGTTGTTCGGCACGCTGTGGTCGGAGGGCACGATCAATTCCGAGGCGACCGGTGTCACATGGGACGACCAGTAAGGCACGACTCCGTCACTGCTGTTGGGTGTGTTGCCCTTGCCGCGATCGCCGATGACCGAGTGAAAGGTGATGTTTTTCGGCAGCGGCAATTTGTTGAGCGCAATGTTGGCGGGCGCATGGGGCGAGAGACTGTCGATCGAGGTCGGCAGGTGTTTGGCCGCGCTTTCACCTTGGGCGATGTCGCTCACCGCAAGCAAAGTGGCATCAAGCAAATCAACTGTGAGGGTCTTGGGTAGCTTGATGAACTTGGAAATCCAGTTGGAGAAAACCAAATTTGCCATCGGGCTGCCGCGATGTGGCACCGCCAGAAAAACCACGCGCTTGGGTTCGCGCAGCGGTTTGTAAAGCGTGCCTTCGCGGATCAGGCGCATGGTCGAATCCGAAGCTTTGATTTGATCGACCGGCTTGTTGAACATGGCCTTGTAGAGCTCCTGACCCGGATCCGTGACGCTCGATCGCGTGACAAGCCCGCCCATCGAGTGACCGACGATGACCATGCGGTTGAGTTTGTCCGCGCCACCCTTGCTGCGCGCGTAAGTGCATGCTTCGCGCATGATCTCGCGAAATTTCATGCTGCTGTAAATCCACGGATTGCCGGTCGGATAGTTGTAGAGCCAGATTTGATAATTTTCGCGAAACCATGGCTCGGGCGAAAGTTCGTTGATCACATTCTTGAACGCGTCGGGGCTGGAAACGAGCCCATGAACAAGCACGACGGGGATTTTTTTCGGATCGTAGGGAGTGACAAAATAAAGGCCCGTTTCTTCGGTGAAGCGATCTGGCAGGAGCACATTTTGGATGACCAAATTGTCGAGGTCGCACATTTTCCAATAGAAGTCATTGGGTGCGGACCAATCGGCAGCGAGCGGATGTTGCTGACCGCCGATGCGGACCGTGTCGACCGCCCAGCGTTTTGCGAAATGCCATGACGGCAGGCCCTTGCGGTCGAATTCAAGCGAAGCGGTGATGTTGTAGGGCAGTCCGTTGGGCAGCAGGTAAGGCTCGCGCTTCATGCCGACCGGCGAGGTGGATTTCCAACCGACTGCAGGAATTCCCAAGCCCTGATTGCCGTTGTGTTTTTTGATTTCGGTGACCTCGATGGTCGATGAGGGCACGAGCGCATCGAGCGTGTCGGGATCGACGCTATTATGATCAGCAGCGGCAAGACGGGTGCCGATGGATGCGGCACGATCATTCCACGAGCCGTGACCGCAGCGGATCTGATCGAAGAGTTTGCCCACAGCAGCGTTGTAGCGATCGCGCGCGGCGAGCCACTCGTGTTGACGAGAGGCATTGCCGAGAATCGCCCAGTTCGCCCGGGCCTCATCGATCAGCTCGACTGCGGGCATGCGCGAGGCGCGTGGCACCGAAGCGCAATTTTTGAGCACCTGCGGGGCACACTGGCTCAGCAGAAAAATCGGCAGGACCGCAAATATGGCTCGGTGAAAACAAATGCGCATGGATCGATGCGAGGAAAGTAAGCCACGCGCCGCCATGCCTGCCAAGCCCTGAAACGGGTGATGTCAGCATCAAGCTTTGCCATGCCGTCAACGTGGTTTTTTGCACTTGGATGTCGGGAAATCCGCCGCGAGAGTCATGCCATGTCGCCACTGGTCGAGGTCGAACCGATCGCCATGCTTCCCACGCAGGCAGGATGCGCGGCATTTCTCAGCGACGGCAAAAAAACCATTCTGATGTACATCGATCCCGCCGTGGGAGCTTCGATCAATCAGGTGCTTTCCGGTCATCAAACGGCGCGGCCGATGACGCACGACCTTTACCATTTCACACTCCAGGCATTCGGCGCCAGCGTCTCGCGTGCCGTGATTTGCGATCTCGTCGGAGAAATCTATCACGCGCGCCTGATCATCGAGGCTCAAAACGAAATCATGGAGCGCAAGATCATCGAACTCGATGCCCGACCCTCGGACTGCATCGCGCTTGCGGTTCGGTGTCGCGCACCGCTCTATGTGGCAAGCGAACTTTGGAACAGGCTCGAAGACATGTCGACGGAACTTGCCAACTTGCGCAATGCCGCTGATGCGTGATCTCGAATCCGCAAATCCGCTTGATGCGTTCGATCATCCTTGCGGCAACGCTCCGAGATGTTAGGCTTCTCGGACATGTCACAAAGCTCACCTACCATGACACCCGATTATCTGAGTGAGGAAATTCTTCTCAATCCGAGCAAGCGACGTTTTCCGGCATTCGATCTCAAGCGTTTGCTCGGCACGGTTTTTGCACCAACCGAAGGATGCCGCGTTTGCATCCTGATCGATTTCGACGAGCCTGCCGACCTGATCAAGGACTTCGCATTCCTGCAGCACGAAGGATTTCCGGTTCAGAAAAAAGCACACAAACATTTCTATCTCGGCCTTCGCGATGGCGCGATGGAGGAACTTGGCATGAACGGTGGCGAAATGTTTGCCTACCGTTGCACCCACGGATCGAATCTCGATTTGGATGATGATGTCTGGGACACTGCCGGCAATCACCTCTCGCTCGAGCGCGACATCTATCCGATCTACGATCTCATCCTTTGCATCTCGACCTATTCGGCGACAGCGCCATTGACGGCGAAATGCAAGCAATACGGCTTCCGTGGCGCGACCTTGCACGGGCTCAACGATGTGATTCTCAATTCGGGACTTGCGGTCGACTATCATGAGGTTTCTGCGGACGCGGAAAAACTTCGCTCGGCCCTCACGCGCGCCGATGCGATCGAAATCGACTTCGCGCTCGAAGACGGACGCGTGCTCACCGCATGGCTCGGACTCGACGGACAGGAAGCTCAGAAATCCCACGGTCTGTGTTTGGGGAAATCGCCCGACATCGCGAATCTGCCCGCTGGCGAGGTGTATTTCGTGCCCGCCGATGCGCGCGGACAATTCCCCATGAAGTACGAGGACGGCACTCTCGGTGTGCTCGATGTCGAAAACCGCTGCATCATCCGCTCGACATTGATTTCTGGAAATCAGGCAACGATCGACGCGCACAACGCGCGGCTCAAGGATGATCCGATGACCGGCACACTCGGCGAACTCGGCTTCGGCACACAGGTGCTGCCAGTTTCGGGGGCCGACATTCAGGACGAGAAAGTGCTGGGTACCTGCCACCTCGCCACCGGGCGCGACGACCATCTTGGAGGCGATATTCTGCCTTCGATGTTCAAAAAGCACGAAAACTCGACTCACGACGACATCCTCTTCGCACCACACAAGACTCCGAATTTCAACATCCGCCAGGTGCGGATGATTCGCGGCGCACAGCGTGAAGTGCTCATCGAAAATTTCCGCCCCGCACGCTATCTGCTCGAGGCGCTCACCAACCATGGCTGAGGCAAAAATTTTCCTACATCGTAAAAAGCCACACGCGGATCCGGCAACATGAACTACCGCGAGGCCATCGACTGGTTGTTTTCCACGCAGACCTTCGGCATCAAGCTGGGCCTCGAGAATGCTCGTCACTTGCTCAAAGAGTTTCTCGCCTATCCCGCAAGCGGCGTGAAGGTGATCCATGTCGCAGGCACCAATGGCAAGGGAAGCACCTGTGCGATGATCGACAGCATCGCGCGTTCCTGCGGTCGACGCAGCGGGCTTTTCACCTCTCCGCATCTCATTGATTTTCGCGAACGCATCAAGGTCTCGGGCCGTGAAATCCCCGAGGAAAGATGCGCCTCAATGCTCGGCGAGCTCCGCGGCATCTGCGAAAAAATGCAAACGCATCCGACTTTTTTTGAAATCACCCTTGCTTTGGCGATGCGCTGGTTTCGCAAGTCCGACTGCGAGATCATCGTGCTCGAAACAGGCATGGGCGGCAGGCTCGACGCAACCACCGCCGTACCAGCCGATGTTTGTGTGATCACGCCCATCGGGCTCGACCACATGCAGTGGCTGGGCAACACGCTTGCTGCAATCGCCGCAGAAAAAGCGGGCATTTTTGTCGAAGGCAAACCGGCTCTTTCGTCACCGCAAGAGGAAGAGGCGCACATCGTGTTGGAAAAGGAGGCAAACGAAAAACGTACGCCACTGGATTTCATCACCGAACCGCTCAACGGATACGGCATGCCGCTGGCGGGCGAGCATCAGCGTTGGAACGCCGCGCTCGCCGTAGCCGCTCTGCATCGCGCCGGACTTCCCCTCAACGCCGATGTTCTGCGCCACGGGCTCGCATCGGTCTCGTGGCCCGGACGTTTTGAAAAAATCGTGCCCGATGTCATTCTCGATGGCGCTCACAACCCGCACTCAGCCGAATCGCTCGCCAAAACTTGGCACAGCGAGTTTCGCGAACAAAAAGCCTCGCTCGTATTCAGTGCGGTCGATGCCAAAGACATCGCGGGCGTCCTCAAGATCCTCTGCCCGCTCGCATCAAAAATTTTCCTCTGCCCGATCCGCTCACCACGAGCCACTCCGGTCGAGGAGCTCGTCGCGTGCCTGCCACCCGACGCGCCGAATCACGAAACATTCGATGATTTTGAATCGGCATATCGAGCGGCCCAGCTGCACGGCTTGCCGGTACTCGTCGCGGGATCACTTTATCTCGTCGGCGAGGCACGCGCGTTTCTCACCAATGCCGCATTTCAGCCAAGCTGTCAGTGAGGAAAAACCCTTTCATCCAAGGGATTTTGATGAAATAGCTTCAAGGTGTGTTCATTCGATCGGGCCTTGCTGCGGCATTGCCTTTTCATGGAAGTCGGCGAAACTCATGCCGTGATGGACCGAGTGCCTGCGACACTTCGCGCGATCTTTGCGCTAGTGGTCGCGTTGTGCCTCAGCGCCTGCACATCGGGACCGATCATGGTCCAGAACCCGACAACATCCGGCGCAAAAGGCGAAACTTTCGGCTATCGCAAATGGCTCTCGGAAGAACACGAACCCAAAGTAGTCGTGATCGGCATCCACGGATTTTGCGGAGCTTCCATCGATTACAACAATCTCGGCCAACACCTGCTCAAGCACCAACCAAGCACCGCACTCTACGCGTATGAAATCCGCGGCCAGGGCAGCGACCCGATTCACGCCCGACGCGGCGACATTGGCGACCCTCGCGATTGGTATCGTGACCTTTTTGCCTTCACCAACCTCGTGCGCGAACGCCACCCCGAGGCAAAAATCGTGTGGTTTGGCGAAAGCATGGGCGCGCTGATCGCCGCACACGCCTGGCGCCAAGCACCAACGGATCATGCGCCTTGCGACGGCCTGATCCTTTCCTCGCCGATTGTCCGTTTCCGCGACGACATCCCTGCATGGACTCCGGGCCTGGTGCAAATTGCCGCAACAACTTTGCCGCTGGCACGCATCTCACTCGATGCCCTCTCAGGCGGCCAGGATGTCCAAATGACCCAAAAGTCGCACCACGCCGAACAAGCGCAGAAAAACCCCTACCACATCCGGCAGCACACGCTGCGCCTGATCGGTGCCCTTGCCTCCCACATCAATGGCATGAACGACTGCGCCGCCACCTTCCGCAAACCGGTGTTGGTCTTGCACGGCGGCAACGATTTTTTCAACAACGACTCCGATGTCCGAGGCTTTGTGGCCCGCATCCCGCCAAAAATCCCGACCAGCTACCGAAATTACCCCGACGCCTACCATCTGCTGATGTACGATGAGAAAAAAGAGGCCGTTTTCAGGGATATCGAGCGCTGGCTCAAACGCCTCGGACGCCGGTAAGAGGAAAAATCGTGATTTTATCGCAGGATTCGTCTTGACGGGTCGGGCCAGATGGCCATGCTTCGCGGCCCGCAACCAAAACACTTTCAAGCCATGGCCCGTATTTGCATCATCCGAGGAACCAGCGTCCGCTCAGGCGGCAGAATTCACCGCTCCGGTTTGGCCAAGAAAAAAGGCGGTATCGGCCGTCACGTCACCAAGGTCGTGAAACGCAAGATTTCCCCCAACCTCCAGACCAAACGCATTTTCATTCCAGAATTCGGACGCCATGTTCGCCTCAAGCTCAGCTGCCGCGCGCTCAAGACGATCAACAAGAACGGCGCTCTTCAAACGCTTCAAAAGGCTGGCCTGATCTAAGCCCGCCGACAGTTTTGTTTTTCATCATTGTGGTTTCATGATTGACGGCTCGGTTTGAACACCG
>CAYQRP010000022.1:0-13506 GCA_964419815.1 uncultured Luteolibacter sp.
TATTCAAACGATGCCTTGCCTGAGGGCTTTGGAAACGGCTTCGGTTTGCGAGCGGACGTGGAGTTTGCGGTAGACCGCGCGCAGGTGCATGTCGACGGTGTGTTGTGAGATCGAAAGCTCCTCGGCGATTTCCTTTTTGATGAGTCCGCGCACAAGATGGTGCAGAACATCCTCTTCGCGCGAGGTGAGCGGTTCGATTGCTTCGACCGGACCGTAGCGAGAAAAACCATCGAGGATCATTTTCGAAATCGGTCCGCTGAGGGCGGAAGTGCCGTTGATGACATCGCGAATGCCTTGAATGATGTCGTCGGGGTCAGCGGTTTTGAGCAGGTATCCGTAGGCACCGTTGCAGATCGCGCGGTAGACCTTGTCGCGATCATCGTGAGCGGTGAGCACGAGGATTTTCGAGTTGGGCATGATCTTGCGGATGTCGGGCAGGATATCGAGTCCGCTGCGGCGCGGGAGACCGAGGTCGAGCAGGAGGACATCGGGGAAATCGCGTGTGAATTGGAGTTTTTCAAAGAGGTTGGAAGCCGAGTTGAAATGCTGGGTGCATTCCATGTCGGGCTCCGACTCGATGAGTCGGCCGATTTGTTTGGCGAAGACCTCGTGGTCGTCGACGATCCATACTTTGGTGGTTTTGGCGGTTTGTTTGGTATCTGCGGTGGCAATCATAGGGCGGGTTCTGTGACGAGGTGGGAATGTTTGACGAAGAGTTGGATGCGGGTGCCTTGGTTTTGGTTGGAGGCGATGCGAAGCAGGCCGCGAAGGGTATGGGCGCGGTCCTGAAGTTTTCGCACGGCGGGGCTGCGTCCTTCGGGAGCTCCGGGAAGTCCGCTGCCGTTGTCGACGATCTCGATGGCGAGTTGGTCGTTTTCATCCCACACGCGCACCGTCACCTGATCGGCGCGCGAGTGTTTCATGATGTTGTGAAGGGCTTCCTTGAAAAACAGGAAGAGGTGGCGCTTGGCCTCGATCGAGAGTTGGGCGTTGATCTCGCAGGACTGGCATTCGAGTTTGAATTGCATTTCGCGCAGCAGGCGATTGGCGGTTTGGCGCATGCGTTCGATCAGGTCGCCGACCGAGTCATTGCTACGTTCCCACATCCAGACGATGTCGCGCATGGCGAGTGAGCATTCGCGCGCGATGCTTTCCATTTCGCTGAGGTCGTGCGCGATTTCCTCGGGTCCCTCGAGTCGGATCAGATCCTTGCGTGCGCTGCGTGCGATGAGCGAGAGGCTGCCGAGGTTGCTGCCGATGTCGTCGTGGAGGTCGGCGGCGATGCGTTGGCGGATTTGTTCGACATGTTCCCGCTCCGAGCGGCGGCGCTTGTTGATGGTCGAGATGCTGAAGACGAGAGCGGTGCCGAGAACAGCGGCGCTGGCCCATCCGGATCCGCGGCTGGAGAGCGATTCGAGTGCCTGACCCACGATCGAATGATGCGGCGTTGGGGCCGCTTCGAGAGCGGACGGGCAGAGCCACATCATGACGGCAGCCATGAACATGTGCGCGCCGAGGCAACGGCGCCAACCGTGGGGGGAGAGTTTCATCGGGGGGAGATGAGTTGTGGGCCCACCTTGGTAGCGTTTTTTGAAACAATCAACGGATAAGATGAAAATTTTGCAAAATTTCGCAAAGGGCTAAATTTGTCGGTTTTTTTTGAACGGGCAGGGGTTTTCTGGTGTCAAATTAAGAGTAGTCGATTTTTTCACACGCGATATTTCTGCGCACTGATGACGGAATGCCGCTTGTGGTGGTGGCGGGTTCGGTTGAGATTGTTTTGTTCGCTGCGGTTATGGTCTCTTGCGCCGCTGCGATTTGTTTTGTTGAATGGACCGGGTTAATTGAATCATGGCTTCATCATCTCCGTCACCGAGGGCACCGATGCCCGCGCTGCTGCATGAGCGGCTGGCGGAATTTCGCCGGCGCCTGTGGTTTTTGAAAGTGATGGAGGCGGTGGCGGCTGGGTTGGTGGGATTGCTGATATCGTTTTTGTTGGTGCTGGTCTTGGATCGCGTGTGGTCGACGCCGGGCTGGTTGCGTTTGCTGATTTTGCTTGGCGGAGTTTCGCTGTTTGCGGTGTTTGCGCCGTACTGGCTGCATCGTTGGGTGTGGGGTCAGCGCCGAGACGCGCAGTTGGCGCGTTTGATCGCGCGACGGTATCCGGGATTGGGTGACCGCCTGCTGGGAGCGATCGAATTGCAGGAACAGCATGAGGGCGCGGAGACGCTGTCGCCGCGTTTGCGTGAGGCAGCGATGCAAGCGGTGTCGGCTGAAGTGGCGTCGAGGTCTTTGGACGAGGCTTTGCCGCCATCGGGTCATCGTCGATGGGCGGGTGTGGCGCTGGCTCTGATGCTCATGGCGACGCTTGCATTTCTTTTCATGCCAAAGGCCGGATGGAATGCGTTGCAGCGATGGATGTTTCCGCTGGCGAAGACCGAGCGATACACCTTCACGCGATTGGTGGATGCGCCGGAGCGCATGGTCGTGCCGATGGGCGAGGCCTTTGAGGTCAAGCTACGCATCGCTGAGGATTCCGAGCGCAAGCCCGCTCGTGCGAGTGGTGTTTTTGAGGGTCAGCCTGCAGTGATGGCGGATTTGAAAAATGGTGTGTATCGATTTGTTTTTCCGGGTCAGCAATCGTCTGGCTCGATTGATTTTCGCGCGGGTGACATGCGCCATGCCTTGAGGGTTGAGCCGAAAGTTCGGCCTGCGGTGATTGAAGCGGAAGCGGTGGTGAGGCCGCCGGCATATCTTGGCCTGGGTGAGCGGGTGGTGGATTGCGCGGCGGGCCTTGTCAGTGCGGTGGCGGGCAGCAAGGTGAGCTTTGTGTTGCGCATGGATCGCGGGTTGCGGTCGGGTGAGTATGGTCCTGCATCATCCGTTTCTCAGGACGCGGATCAGGGTGAATCGCTTCCGTCGTTTGCCGGTGCTATGATCATCGATGGAAAAAATTTGCGAAGCGGTGAGTTCGAGGTGGGTCCGTTTTCTTATGAAATTCCGTTTTCATGGATCGATGAGGACGGGCTTGAGGGAGCGGGCGGATATCGATTGCGGGTGGACGGGACGGAGGATGCGCCAGCGCTGTGTTATGTGCAGGGCATCGAGCGGCAGAAGGTCATGCTGCCTGAGGAGAGTGTGGATTTTGAATTGCTCGCAGAGGATGATTTCGGTGTGCGGGTGGCAGGGATTGAATGGGTGGGTGAAATGACAAAGCCGGGCGCGGGCAAGGGAGCGAAAGGTGAAATGCAATTGGCGGTCGGAGCGGCGGGGGTCGAGCGATTGCTGGAAGGTGTGGCATTTTCGCCGGCAGCGTTCGGGATTGGTCCGCAGAAAATCGTCTTGCGGGCCTATGCCGAAGATTTTTTTCCAGGCCGTGCGCGCTCTTATTCCGAGCCGCTGATTTTGCATGTGCTGTCGCGCGATGAGCATGCGCAGTTGCTCAAGAAACAGTTCGATCGTCAGATCGGCGACCTTGAAGATCTGGCGAGGCGCGAGACAGGGCTCTTGGATGAAAATGAAAGGCTTGGGCAGGTGGATGATGCCGAGTTGGCCAATGAGGAAAACCGGCGCAGGCTCGGAGTTCAGGCGAGCGAGGAAGCCGAGACGCGCCGTCGCGCAAACGAAGTGGCGGCGCAGATGGAACAGCTCTTGAAAGATGCGGCGCGCAACGGACAGATCGACAAGGAAATGCTGCGCAAGCTTGCCGAGACCCAAGGAGCGATGCGCGAGCTTGCCACGCTCGACATTCCGGAGGTGGAGGGGAAATTGTCCGCGTCCGCTGCGAGTTCAAATTCGCCGGAGAAGACATCGAAGGATTTGAAAGAGGCGATTGAGCGTCAGCGCAAGGCTCTCGAAAAAATGCGTGACGCGATTGCGCGCGCCAAGGATGCCAACACGCGACTTGAAGCGGGGACCTTTGTGAGCCGATTGAAAAAAGCCGCCGGCGAGCAGGCTGGCATCGTCGATTCGCTCAAGGAGGGTTTTGAGCGAATGCTCGGGATTTCCTCCCTCAAATTGGATCCGGCCGACGCGCGCAAGATCGTCGAAACCTCGCAGCAGCAGGCGGATACCGCATCGGATCTGCGTTGGCTGCAGGAGGATCTTGCACATTATTTCGCGCGCACGAAGGCCGAGCCAATCCAGGCCTTGATGGATGCGATGAAGCAATCGGAGATTGATTCGGGGCTTGAGGACGTGCGTGCGCATCTTGCGATCAATCATTCGTATGGCGCAGCCGAGCAGGCAAAAAAATGGGGAGATCAGCTGAGTCAGTGGGCGGCGCAGCTTGGTGGTGCGATGAACGCTGGCGGTGGAGGCGGTGGCGCTTCGCCCGATGCGGAGAATGAGGATTTTGAATTCATGTTGCGCGTGATGAAGATGATTCAGAGCGAGCAGGACCTGCGTGCGCAGACCCGTGTGCTGGAGCAACTGCGTCGCTCGACGGGATCGCACCCCTCATCACCGAAATCACGATGAAATTTTTTCCATCCATTTTGTGTCTGTGCATCTGCCTGATTTCCAAAGTCGGCGCGGATACCGAGTCGTTTGAAAACAACATGGCAAGGCATCTTGATGGAGCTTCCACAGTGGCTGATGCACAGGACGAGTTGGCGGCGGATGTTCAGCAGCTGAGGATTGAGCAAACCAAACCGGAAGTGATCAAGCTGCTCAAGGAGGTTGAAAGTTTGATGGATGAGGCAACCAATCGTTTGGCCAATGGAGATACTGGTGGTGAAACGATGGCGGCGCAGACCGAAATCATTGAGAAGATCCATGCAGCGGCGAAGGAATGTCAGAGCAAGGACGGCAAGTGCCAAGCGAGTGGCGCGCTGATGGACATGATGGAGCGGATGATGGGTCGCAAGCCCGAGGCCGACGGCAAAAAGAAGGGCAAGGATGGCAAGCCCGGGGAAAATGCAGGGGCTGGCAATGGTGGCGAGTCCGACGCATCAAACACGGCTGAGGGTGGTGAGAATGGTGGTCGCGTGGAGGAGCGGCGGGTGCCCAAAGCCGCAGGTGGCGGCGGGTCGGAGATTCCTGAGGAATTTAGAAAGATGCTTGATGCTTACAACCGGGGTGCTGAAGCCTTGGTGAAGTGAATAACGATTCTGCCATCCGCCCATGATGAAATTTTTTTCAATCCTTCGAGGTGTCGACCGCTCGTTCGCGATGACGCTGGCGCTTCTGCTTGGATTTTTTAGCAACGTCATGGCTCAGATTCCGATGGAGCGTCGTCGCGATGCGGTGCCTGCCATGGCGGAGATTGTTTACGAAAAGGGCATGAAATTTTTGGCAACTTCGCAAAACGCGGAGGGTGCATGGAGCGACAGTGTGGGTGAGGAGGCTGGAGTGGTCGGTCTATGCGTGGCGGCGTTTCTCGCGCATGGCGAGGATCCCGTTGAAGGCCGATATGCCGTCAACATTCGCAGGGGGATTGAATTCATCATCAAGCAACAGGACAGCACGAACGGGTACATCGGATCGAGCATGTACAATCATGCCTTTGCGACCAAGGCCTTGGCGGAGGCGTACGGTCAGGTCGATATTCCCGCCATCGAACCGGCTCTTCGCCAGGCGGTTGATCTCATTCTCAGCGCGCAAAAGCGCAACCGCAGTGGTGGCTGGCGCTACACGCCGGAGAGCCGCGATGCTGACACCACGGTGACCGGTTGTCAGTTGGTGACGCTGTTTGCCGCGCGCAACGCGGGAGTGGCGGTGCCGGAATTGGCGATTCGCAAGGGTCTTGCCTATCTCGAGAGCAATCGCGCGGCGAACGGATCCTATGGCTACACCTCGATCACTGGCGGCAAGCCGACGCTTACCGCGATCGGGCTTTTGTGTCAGGCCTTGGCCAAGGAGCGCGATTCGAAGGGCTATGAGGCAAGCCTTGGATATTTGAAAGAGAATCTGGATTACCGTGACCGGTACTATCCCTATTATTTTGAGTACTACATGTCCCAGGCACTGTTTCATGCCGATGAGGAGCTCTGGAGAGAATGGAACGAGCGCAACATCCGATACCTTTCGATCATTCAGGCATCGGATGGATCCTTTCCCGGCAATCAGGGAGTGTCTTTCAACACGGCTGGTGCGTTGCTTTCATTGGCGCTGAATTTCCGCTACCTGCCGATTTACGAAAAATGAAATTTGCGAGCGTCATGATTGGGTGGATGGTCGCTGCGAGCGGGTTGCTGGCTGGCGGCGCGGACTTGCTTCGCTTTTCAGAGGGTGACCAATTGCGCGGAACCTTTGAAGGCATCGGCGCTGGTGGGGAGGTGAATTGGCGGCGTGACGATGTTGCGGCGCCGGTCGCATTCAAGGCTGGCGGTGTGCGGCATGTCGTGTTTCGCGATGGCAAGGCGTCTCCGCTAAAGACCTTGTCGCATCTGGGTCTTGCCAACGGTGACCGTTTGCCGGGTGAGATCAAATCAATCGATGCCGATGCGGTGGTGCTTGATACACCCTATGCCGGCGAGTTGCGTGTGCCGCGCGATGCGGTGGCCTTATTGGCTCCCAATCCGCTCGGTGGCAGATTGCATTATCACGGTCCCTTTGCTGAAGACGAATGGAAGTTGTTGAAAGCGGAGTCTTCGACCGATCCCGCGGCGGATGGCAAAGCCGCGTCGAAGCCGGGGAGTTGGGTGTATTCGGGTGCGGCATGGTATTGGGAAGGCGAGCGCGGTGGCGGTGCCTTGTACCGTGAGTCGTGCATGCCGCCACGCTCGGTGTTGAAGTTTGATTTGGCATGGAAGAGCCGGCTTGGTCTGACACTTGGGTTTCATCTGGATTTTTCCGAATCCGAGGCGGATGAGCAAAAGCCAGCCGTGCAGCGCTTTGCGGCCGATCTTGCCGATTTCGCGCGCTTCTGCGGCAACGGCTACATTCTGCAGGTTTATCCCAATTATGTGATGCTTTACCGCTGCGATGTCAGCAAAGAAGGCAAGCCGCGGCTGGAGCGTTTTCAATCGGGCAACCTCAGCGCGCGCATGGGTGACAGCGGCCGCACGAACATCGAGATTCGCAGTCATCCCGAGCGCGGGGCTTTTATGTTGTTCATCAACGGCGAGTTCGCAATGCAATGGAGCGAGGCGGAAATCGACAAGGCCGATGCAAGTTCGCGTGGTTTTGGAAATGGACTCGCTTTTGCGGCAAACGGAGAAAACCTTTCGATGCGGATTTCCGACATTACTATTTCTGAGTGGAATGGCGTACCCGATTCCGCGCGTAGCATGGAGAGCGAGGATCAGGATGTGGTGTTGATGTGCGATGGAGTCGACCGCTATTCGGGCAAGCTTGGGGCTCTCGATGAAAACGGCAAACTCGTGCTGGAGGCGAAGCATGGCACTTTTGCGTTTCCCATTAAGGATGTGGCTGAGATCCGCTTTGCGAAAAACCGCATGGCGCGCAAGGAAGACGATGGCTCCTCCGCATCCATGGTGGTGAGGTTGTGGCCGATCGGTTCGATCAGCGGACGACCTGTGTCGGGCAACCGCGAGAAAATCCAGTTGAAGCATGATTTGTTGGGCGTGATCGGATTGTCGCTCGAGTCGGTGGTAATGTTGGATTTCGACGGCAAAAGGCACATCGTGGATGATTGGAATGATGAATTTTGATTTCGGACATTGGGTGTTGGGTTGCGCGCTTGCCTGCATGGCAGGTGCGGCATCTGCGCGTGCCGATGTGGTGACCCTGACGAGCGGGGCCGAGCGTTTGACCGGAGTTTTGCGGTCGATTGGTAACGACGGGGTGGCCGAGTTGGAAAGCGAACTTTCGCATGAGCGCTTGCGCTTGCGCGGTGCGATGATCGAGAAGGTCGAGTTTGATGCTGTCGCTCAGGAGCCTGAGGTGCCACCGGCGAGGATTGAATTGATCAATGGCGATGTGATCCCGTGCTCGGTTCTTGAAATGGACGGAAACCAAGTGCTGGCGGAATCTCCCGTGTTGGGCAAGTTGCGCATTGAGCGTCGTCATTTGGCCGCGATGCACTTCGGCATTCACGCGCCGAAGCTTGTGTACGCGGGTCCAAACGATTCTGCCGAATGGCCACGCATGGATGAGGAAAACAGCGGGTGGAACTTTGCCAAGGGTGAGCTGGTCGCAGAGGGTCGGGCTTTTTCCAGTCGCGACATCGGATTTCCCGAGCGCTTCGAGATGAACTTCGAGATGGAGTGGGAGAGAAACAAAATGCCGAGTTTGCAGGTGTATTTTTGCGATCCGCTGGTGGCAATGGGTGAGCGTTGCGATCGTTATTATTTGCAGTACGGATCGGCGGGTTTGGAGCTCAAGCGCGAATCGGCCAAGGATCGGCGCTACACCACCATCGCGTTTGTGAACCGCTTGCCGGGTGAGTGTGCGGACCGCAAATTGCGGGTTGGCTTGCAGGTGGATCGGCGGAATTCGATTTTGCGGCTGATGCTTGACGGCAAGCATGAAGGCGAGTTCAAGGATCCGGTCGGATCGGTACCGACGGGCGGCGGTATGGCTTTGGTGAGTCAGGCCCCGGATGGGGTGGTGCAATGGCTTCGCGGGATTGAGGTGCGTGAGAGTGATGTGGCGCCGCAGCGTCAAGATGCCGAGCGACGCCACATGGAAGATCGTGAGAGCTTGATCACTCGCAAGGGCGAGCGTTGGACGGGCGAGTTGCTGGGGATGTCGACGCAGGGCGACGCGCGCGTGATGAAATTCAGAAGTCAATTTGCCACCGAACCGCTTGAGTTGCCTGAGGCGGATGTGTTGTCGGTGTTTTTTCCTCAGCCTTCCGAGACGGAAACATCATCGTCGAAGGTTTTGTATTTGCTGACATATGCTGGCGATGGAAAGTTGCGGATTGCTTCCTGTCACTTTGCGGCGGATGCGGCGACGGTGGATCACCCTCTGTTAGGGTCTCTCAAACTCGGGCGGAGTAGCTTGCGTTTCATTGAAAGGGCGGTTCCGAATGGCATCAATTCCGTGAGCGAATGAAGACACTTTTCCATATCGCCAATTCGGTAAGGACATGGCTTGGGATTTTGACCTGGTCCCTTGTTTTTGTGGCGTCGGTGATGTTCGCAAGAGCGGGTGATGCGGAAATCCTTTTTCGAAACCAGGACCGTCTCACCGGATCACTCGAGTCCATGGCCCTTGATCATTTGATGTGGAATTCGCCGGCTCTCGAAAAGGCCGCAGAGTTTGACATTTCCCAGATCGTTGAACTTCGAATGCCTGGCAATCCCGCGCCCGGATCCAGTGCCTGCGAGATGGTGCTCGATCTGAGCAATGGAGATGTGGTGCGGGGAAAATTGGCAAGCGTCGGCGAGCATTCCTTGGTGCTCGACACGGCGTTTGGCGGTCGCATGGAGTTCAATCGCGCGATGGTTGCCGCCGCACGGATTGAAGCGACGAGCGAGATGCTGTATCGAGGTCCGACCGGGATGGACGGTTGGCGTCAGAGCGGTGAGAAAGAGGTTTGGAGCTATGGTCGGTCGGCTTTTCGCAGTGCGGGAGTTGGGGGCATTGGTCGTGACGATCTATTGCCGGAATCGTGCGCGGTTTCTTTTCAGGCGGAATGGAAGGGTGATTCCTGCGGCATGAAGATTTTTTTGTTTTGCAGTGATGCGGGCCAAGAAGCGGTGAATGAGGGATACGAATTGACGATCCAGCGCGGCAATTTTCGGCTTCGCAAATGCTCGACGCAAAACTTTTTGGGAAGCGGCTATTCGCTGGTGCTGACGACAGCCAACAAGGCGAAGTTTGAAATTCGTGCGAGCAGGCAAACCGGGGTCGTTGCTTTGTTCATCAACGGACGCTTGTGCGAGAAGTGGTCGGATCCCGATTTCAAAAAAGGCAATTTCGGCAGTGGTCTGCAATTTTTCTCCATCAGCGATCAGGCGCAAAAAATTTCCGACATTCGGGTGGCCAAGTGGGACGGGCTTGAGGGATTGATGCAGGATGGACCTGGTGGAATGTCATTGCGATCGGCGAAGCGTCCGGCCAACGGAGTCGCGGTTGACGGCATGCAGTTGGCCAACGGCGATTTTGTTTCGGGTGAACTGGTGGCGGTCGATGATGGGATCGTCACCATCAAGTCATCACTTGGAGAAGTGAAGTTGCCGGTTGACCGTTTGCGAACGCTGGCTCTCAAGGCCTTGAACTCCGAGCGGGCGATTCGCCGCAATGGTGACATTCGAATTTTCATCAAAGGCGGCTCGCGGCTCGTGATGCGCCTCGAAGCGGTCGAGCAGGGTCGATTGATCGGCTCGAGCCAGAATTTTGGTCAGGCCTCCATCGGCATCGATGCGATTGAGCGGATCGAGTTCAACATTTATGACCAGTGGCTTGAGGTGATAAGGTCGGGCGACGAGTGGTGAGGTGTTTCGTTTGAAATCCGCTTGATTTGGCGGAAAAAGCGTCGCAGATTGTCGCCCACCAAGGCGGCTTGGCGGAATTGGTAGACGCGCTCGACTCAAAATCGAGTTCCAACGAGTGTGGGTTCGAGTCCCACAGCCGCTACTTTCCCGGTTTGCGCGGGCGCCGGATTACACCCAACATTCGGCATGTCCCAAGCTCGCATCATCGGAATCATCGCAGGCAGCGGGGTCTATCCCGCGACATTCATTGCGGCGGCGCGGCGGCAGTGCCCCGGAGTGAAGTTGGTGGTGGCCGCATTTCACGGGGAGACCGATCCGGGCCTCGCCGAGCAGGCCGATGCCGCCGAGTGGTTTCGTGTTGCACAGCTCGGAAAAATGATCCGATTTTTTCGCAGCGAAGGAGTGACTGAGGCGGTGATGATGGGTCAGATCTCGCCGAAAAACCTTTTTGATTTGCGGCCGGACTTGCGGGTTTTGCTGATCCTTGCCCGTGTGAAGGAGCGCAATGCGGAGACGCTGTTTGGTGCGATTGCCGACGAGCTTGGCAAGGAGGGCATCGAGGTGCTTTCGGCGACGACCTTTCTCGATGAGCATTTGCCTGCGGCGGGGCACGTGTGCGGGCCCAGCTTTGGCAAGCGTCAGTTGGCGGATGCCGAATTCGGATTTCGCATCGCCAAGGAAACCAGCAAGCATGACATTGGGCAAAGTGTTGTGGTGCGTCACGGCACGGTGCTTGCGGTAGAGGCCTTTGAGGGTACCAACGCTTGCATACGACGCGGCGGCGAGTTGGGTCGCGGCAAGGATGTGATGCTCGTGAAGGTTTCCAAACCGAATCAGGATTTTCGTTTTGATGTGCCGGTTGTCGGTCCGCAGACGCTCGAGACCTGCGCGGCTGCCGGTGTGCGAGGCATCACCATTGAGGCCAAGCGCACGCTGCTTTTGGAAAAGGAAAAAGTCGCTGAGCTCTGCGCCAAGCACCAGATCGGGATTCACGCGCTGGAGAGCGGTGGTGCAGGGGGTCGCTGATTTCCTGCTTTCATCGTCGATGCGATGGTTCAGGATGTCGCCTCATGATGCGACGCAAGGAGATTGTGCAGACTCGGTATCAGGCGTTGGAGATATGGAAGTCGGATCGGGCGGCTGAGTTTCGGGTGGCGGGGGCGGTGCATGCGTTTTACCATCGGGATCGATTTCTGACGGGCCTTGCGTGGGACATGATTGCGGCATCGGCCTTGTTGGGGGAGGCGAGTCCGCCGAGGTCGGTGTTGATGCTCGGTTTGGCTGGTGGCACCGCGTTTCGCGTGTTGCGGCATTTGTTGCCGGATTGCGAGTTGGTGGCGGTCGATATTGATGCAGAGATTGTCGAGTTGGCGCGAAAACACATGGACTTGGATGCCTTGGGCATCGAGGTCGTGCATGCCGATGCGTACGGGTGGCTGGCGAAAAACCGGCGGCGCTTCGATGTCGTGATCGATGACATTTACCTGGCGGGAAAGACCGATGTGTTTCGGCCGCAGTCGTGGGATGGCAAGCTCATGGCGCACTTGCGTCGGGCGATGGCGCCGGGTGGGGTGTTGGCGGTGAATCTGGTGACGGGGGCGGGTCATCGTGCGATGCAAGTGGCGACGCGGCGGGCTTTGCGCGAGGAATTTGGCGAAGTGCGTTCGATTCGTTCATCGGAGGCGATGAACGAGGTTTTGGTGGCGGGCGAGGCGGTGGCCGGGCGGCGGCGCCTCGGGGTGTATCGCAAGCTGTTTCGGGACCGCTGGGATCGCGCGTTCTGGGATCGTTTGGAGCTGCGGCGACTCACATGATGGCGTGATTTTCAGCATTTCGCTTGCCACCGTTTCGGGTAAGCCCCACAAAAGCGCCCGCTTGTCCGGAACGGAGGGTGCACAGAGCGTCGTTCCATCCGGATCGGTGCCCACATTCCCACTCTCGACCCCTTATGGACAGCATCTCATCCCGCATCGCAAAGGTTTCTCCCTCACTCACTCTGGCCGTCACCGCGCAGGCCAAAGCCATGATCGCCAAAGGCGAAGAAGTTTACGCGCTCGCCGGTGGCGAACCGGAAGTTGATACCCCGGACTTCATCAAACAGGCCGCGATCAAGGCCCTCAGCGAAGGCCGCACCAAGTACACCCCCGCCGGTGGCATCCCTGAATTGCGAGAGGCGCTTTCGGCAAAATTTCTCAAGGACAACAAGCTCAACTACGCTGCCAATCAAATCTGCGTGACCGCTGGCGCGAAGATGGCCTGCTTCAATGCGATTCTTGCAGTGATTGAGGAGGGTGACGAGGTCATCATTCCGACACCGTACTGGGTTTCCTACCCCGAGATGGTTCGTTTGGCGGGCGGTGTGCCGGTCTTGGTTGAAACCAAGGAATCGACCGGCTGGAAAATGACTCCTGAGCAGTTTGAAGACGCGATGACGCCGGCCACCAAGATGGTCATCATCAATTCGCCCGGCAATCCGACCGGTGCGGTGTACACCGCCGACGAGCTTCGCGCGCTGGGTGAAATCGCACTGGGCGAGGACATCGTGATCCTTTCGGATGAAATTTACGAGAAGCTCGTGTACGGCGAGAGTCAGCACGTCTCGATCGCCTCGTTGAGCGACGACTTGTACAACCTCACCATCACGGTTAATGGCTTTTCCAAGGCCTATTCCATGACCGGCTGGCGCTTGGGTTACACCGCCGCGCCGAAGCCATTGGCCGATGCGATCGACAAGATCCAGAACCACACGATTTCCAACGCGAGCAGCTTCTCGCAGTACGGCGCGCTGGCTGCGCTTGAGGGAGACCAGTCGTTCATCGAAGACCTTCGTGGCGAGTACGATGTGAAGCGTCAGTTCATGTTTGCTCGTTTGAAGGCGATTCCAAACATCCGCGTCGTTGAGCCGCAGGGAGCGTTTTACTTCTTTGTGTACACCGGCGGCATGCAGATCAAATCGGTGAATCTTTGCGACAAACTTCTCTCGCGCTACAAGGTGGCCGCCGTGCCTGGCATTGCCTTTGGTTACGACGAAGGCATCCGCCTCAGCTACTGCACGACGCTCGACATTTTGAACGAGGGCCTGACCCGCTTCGAGCAGTTCTGCCGCGAGCATTGATTGACACGCAGAAGCGACTCTCAGAACGCCGGCTCCGTGAGG
>CAYQRP010000023.1:0-12857 GCA_964419815.1 uncultured Luteolibacter sp.
GCAACCAATGAAGGCCGTTGAAATCGAATGATTTCAACGGCCTTCGCCTTTGTTGCGGCACGGATTGAGCGATATGGTTTACCGTTCGATTGCACCGTCTGAGCGTTGCAGGCTTCCGTCGCAGATGTAGGTCTCACCGCGCGTCAGGTTGAGCTGCATGGCATGGTTGGCATGACGCAGGAGCACGGGATTGCCCAGCAGGGATCGGATCGTGGCGGAGACGAGCTTGCCCTCGCGCCACTCGATATCGACTTCGAAGCCGCCACGGGCGCGCAGGCCTCGGACTGAGCCGCTCGGCCAGGCGGAGGGCAGGGCGGGGAGGAGCTGCATCTGAAAATGGAGATCCGTGAGTTGTGAGGCGGAGCCTTGATCGACAACGGGTTCGTGGGATTGGAGGAGCATCTCGGCGATGGCGGCGGTGCCGCCCATGTTGCCGTCGATCTGGAAGGGCGGGTGAGCGTCAAAGAGATTTGGATAAGTGCGCTGAGGGCTGAGCAGGGCGCGGAGAATGCGGTGGGTGCGCTCGCCGTCCTGCATGCGTGCCCAGAGATTGAGCCGCCATGCGATGGCCCAGCCGGTGGAGATGTCGCCGCGTGTTTCCAAACTGTTTCTCACGGCGGCTGCGAGCTCGGGCGTGCGACGAAGGGTGATTTGGTTGCTCGGGTAAAAGGCGTAGAGGTGAGAGACGTGGCGATGGCCTCGGTCAGGGGCGGAGGCGTCCCAATCCTCATGCCATTCCTGGAGCTGGCCCGCTGCGCCGATGCGGTCGGGCGGCAGTCGGTCGCGGGCGGAGGCAACGCGCTTGGAGAATTCGGCATCGGTGCCGAGGATGGCGGCGGAGCGCATGCAGGCGTTGAAGAGATCGCGCAGGATCTGATTGTCCATGGCGGGGCCGGAGGTGAGGGAGACACCGGGTTGATGGGCGTTTTCCGGCGAGTTGGACGGGCTGGTCATGAGTTGGCCGGTCTTGGCGTCGGTCACGAGGGTATCGAGAAAGAACTCGGCCGAGCCTTTGAGCAGTGGGTAGGAGCGGGCGAGAAAGTCGCGATCGCCGGAAAACAGGTAGTGTTCCCAAAGGTGAAGGGCCAGCCATGCGCCGCCGGTGGGCCAGGTGCCATGGAAGGCGCTGTCGATGGGTCCGGTGGCGCGCCAGAGATCGGTGTTGTGGTGGGTGACCCAGCCGCGTGCGCCGTAGTGGTCGCGAGCGAGCTTGGCACCGGTCTCGGAGAGGTCCTTCACCATGGCGAAGAGGGGCTCGGCGCACTCGGAGAGATTGGTGATCTCTGAGGGCCAGTAGTTCATCTCGGTGTTGATGTTGATGGTATATTTGCTGCCCCAAGGCGGGTTGAGATGGTCGTTCCAGATGCCCTGGAGGTTGGCGGGCTGGGTGCCTGGGCGGGAGGAGCTGATGAGCAGGTAGCGTCCGTATTGGAAGTAGAGCGCGGCGAGACCTGGATCGTCGGTGGAAGAGGACCGGAGCACACGCGCATCGGTTGGGAGTTTTTCGGCAGCCGGGTTTTGGCCGAGATCGAGGGCGACACGCCGGAACAGGCGGCGGTGCTCGGCGAGATGAGGCGCGAGAAGGGCGTCGTAGTTTTTATCTTTTACGGCGGCGAGGGTGGCGGTGTTGAGTGCGGCGGGATCGCCGGAAACATCGTTGTAGCGTCGGAAGCTGGTAGCGGCGGAGAGCACGATGGTGACGGACGACGCGCCGGAGACGCGGAGTTGGTTGGGGTCGGCGAAAATCTGACCACCCTCGACGGAGACGCGGGCGCGGGCCTCGAAGGTGAGCGCGCCGGGAATGCCGTGGGCGGAGGCGTTTTTTCCGGCGAGGATCAGGGTGTCGCTGCCTTCGGTGCGGGTGTCGGAGGATTGGAGCGAGGAGAACGCAACTCCGAGATCGAAGGTGGCGGCTTGCTCGGGCTGCCTGATGTAGCGAGCGGAGTGGCGGATGACGATGACCTGATCGACTGGACTGGAGAAGACCTCGCGGGTGTGGAGCAGCTTGCCGAGGCGGAAGGTGGTGGTGGCGACGGCGGAATCGAGGTCGAGCTCACGCCGGTAGTGAGTGGCCCCATCGCTGCCGGGCAGGGTGAGAAGCAGGTCGCCGAGCGTCTGGTAGGGCATCTGGCGGATGGGGCGGGACATGAATTTCTCCTGCGTAAGATCCTGGGCGGCCTTGTTCTCACCGGCGGCGAGGAGGCGACGGATCTCAGGCAAGGCTGCGCGTGCCTCGGGGTTCGCGGGATCGTAGGGGCCGCCTGCCCAAAGAGTGTCCTCGTTGAGTTGGAGGCGTTCGTGGTTGATGCCGCCGAAGACCATGGCGCCGAGGCGACCATTGCCGACCGGCAGGGCCTCCACCCACTGGCTGGCAGGGCGCTCATACCAAAGAGTCAATGAGTTCGAGGCGGGCTTGGAATTCGCAGTGGCGGCTGCGACGGAGAGGCAGAGCAAGATGGTCGTAGCTAGGGAGCGCATGGGGTGGGCGAGGAAAATCCGAATGACCAAGCGGGCGCTAAGACCGAACGAGTTAGCGGGCGGCGCATCAATCTTCTGGCAGCGGGTGTCCTTTCGTTTCAGGAAGGAAGGGAAGCACGAGAATGCCGATGAGGAAGATGAGGCACATCCATGAGGCAGCGTCGCGGAAGGCATCGATTTTTGCGATCACCACATCCCCGTCCACAGTAGCGGCTTTCGCCGCCGCCTTATCCGCGAGGCTCTTTGCAAGAATCGCAAGGGTAAGTGGGCCTGTGGCGGCGAGATAGCGCCCGACATTGTAGCAGAAGGACACGCCGGTTGCGCGCAAACGCGTGGGGAAAAGCTCGGGCAGGTAGATCGAGAATCCTGCAAAGACGGCAAGTTGGAAGAAGCCCATCATTGGCGCCATCCACAGGATGTCCCAGCGTCCGCCGATTTTTCCGAGCATCTGAAACACGAATACGGTCACCAGCAGCGCGCCGAAGAAAAAGATCGCGAAGGCCTTCCGGCGACCTATCTGCTCGGTCACGCGGGTGAAAGCCATCATGCCGAAGAACGCCCCCACGTTGAAGCACAACAAATTCAGGGAACCCCATATCTGTTTTCCCTTGTTGATGGCGGCCTCGTCCGCACCGCTCTCCTTGAGATGGCTGGCGATGATGTCTCCGACAAGGTCGGTCGAAAACACGCCGATTCCCCATAGCCCGATGACACCGGCGCAAGAAAGCACCATACCAAGGAGAGCGTGGCGCCGCCAGGTGCTATGGCTGAAAAGATCCCCGTAGGATCCTGATTTTTTTCCCTGAGCTGCGGCCCGATCTCGTGCTGCGATCCATGCCTCGGGCTCTTTCACGCGAAGTTGGATCGTCGCAACAAGGAAAGCGGGCAGCGCACCGATCAGAAACAGCCACATCCAGTAGTTTGGATTCTTGCCGATCGCCGTCAGGGCGATGCCCAAACCGATCAGGCCTGCGGCGACGTTGCCGACAGCTGAGAATGATTGCAGCACGCCAAGCGCGCGCGGACGCACGGTGCTGGGCACGGTGTCCGCAACAAGTGCCACGGCGAGACCGAAAACGCCACCCACCCCGAGACCGGTGATGAATCGGAAGATCGTGAAATCGATGTAATGGGCCGAAAGCCCCTCGAACCATGGCAGTGAAGTCAGGTGCAAAGCCTGTGCGATCGTCGGCAGTTTGGGAAATCCAGCCAGCGCCGAAAGACCGGTGGCCAGCGAGTAAAGCAGAACCGTAACCGCGAGCATCTTTGCCCGCCCGTAGCGATCTCCCAGAGATCCGAAAATCATCCCTCCTGTGGCCCATCCAAGCACGAAAATCGCGGTCGCGATGCCACCATAGTATTTGGTATCTTGACCCTTTTCCAGAAGCGCAAGCATGGCGGGGTTCCGCGCCAGGTTGAAAAGCTGTTGGTCAAGGCAGTCAAACAGCCACGCCAGCGTTGCAACGACGAAGACAAGTTTTTGGTATGGCTCGAGTTTTGCCCACCATGAGTTTTGTGGGTTGGAGTGCGGCAGGGTGTTGGACGAATCGGACATGGGTTGGGTAGTGGATGGGGTGAAAAATTATCTGTGATCAATTCAAGGTGTTGGGTGACGGTTTTTTCGCTTTCGATTGGTTTTTCAATCAACGATACGGCGGAATTTTCCTGCTTTTCTCATTGGGTGGATGATCCTAGGGTCTCGCCCACACGAATGTGTGTCAATTTAGTGACTCGCATTACAAGTTGGCTGCTTGATTTCGCAATACCAAAAACAAACTACCCATGAATTTCGGCATCATTGGAGCGGGCATGATCAGTCGTTTTCACGCCAAAGCGATTGCGGCGATGGATGGCTGCGCCTTGCGTTCGGTCTTCAGTTCCCGTCTGGAAGCGGCGGAGCAACTCGCAAGTCAATACGGAGCGAAAGCGTACAGCGATCTCGACGCGTTTTTGGCGGACGAGCAACTCGACATCGTCACGATCGGCACGCCATCGGGCGCGCATCTGGAGCCAAGCATGGCCGCCTTGAACGCAGGCAAGCATGTGATTTGTGAGAAGCCATTGGAGATTTCCGTTGAGCGGATCGATCAACTCATCTCGGTGGCAAAGAGCCGCGGCAAGACCCTGGCTGCGATTTTGAATCGTCGTTTTCATCCCGCGATGGATGCCTTCAAAAAAGCTGTGGAAGAAAATCGGTTCGGAAAACTGACTTCTGCGTCGTGCTATGTGAAATGGTTTCGGGATCAGGCGTACTACGATTCCGCGGCATGGCGTGGCACATGGGCGCTCGATGGTGGCGGGGCCTTGATGAACCAATCCATTCACACGATCGATGCCCTTCTTCATTTGGCTGGGCCTGTGAAATCCGTGCAGGCCAACACGGCATGTTTGGCGCACAGCAATATCGAGGTCGAGGACATCGCGGTCGCCATACTGGAATTTCAAAATGGCGCACGTGGCGTCATCGAGGGCTCGACCTGTTCCTGGTCAAAGAAGGGTCATCCAGCACGCATCCAGCTCTGTGGCACGGAGGGCTCGGCCTTCATGGCCGATGAGGCGATCGAACTTTGGGATTTCATGCACGAGACGCCGGAGGATTTGGAAATTCAACGCACGCTCATGAGCGGTCAGGCGGCGGGCCTTGGCGCGAATGATCCGACGGCGATTTCATTCGGCCAGCATCAGCGAAATTTCGAGGAAGTGGTCAGCGCGATCAGAGAGGGAAGGGAGCCATCCACTTCTGCCACAGAGGCGCGCAAGTCCGTCGCGCTCATCCGAGCGATTTACGAAAGCGCCAGTCATGGCGGAAAGAGAATCGAGCTATAATTTGTCATGCAGCACACCGTTCAATTCACAGGCTTTGCCGACGAGGCATCACGCGATCTTGAAAAACAAATCAAGGCCACCCAGGCATTGGGATGGTCGGCCATTTCCGCCCGCATGATTGGCGGTCATAACATCCACGATCTGCCGGAAGAAGAGTTTGAGCATGCCGCAAACCGCCTTGATGAGGCGGGCATCAGGGTGGTCGAGTTCGGTTCCCTGATCGCGAATTGGGGAAAAAAGATCAGCGGCGATTTCGACACGACACTTGCCGAGGTCGAGCGTGCGATTCCGCGCATGCAGCGCTTGGGAACCAAGTTGATTCGGATCATGTCCTATGCTCAAGAGCCGTGGGGTGAGGATCAGCAGGAGGCCGAGCGATTCCGCCGTTTGCGGGAAATTGTCCGCCGCTTTGAAGATGCTGGAATTGTTGCGGCCCACGAAAATTGCATGAACTGGGGAGGTTTTTCTTCGGATCACTCGTTGCGGCTCATCGATGAAGTGCCCGGTTTAAAGCTCATCTTCGACACGGGAAATCCTGTGTTTCAGCGTGACCGTTCAAAGCCCGATCCACAGCCGTGGCAGGATCCTATGGAATTTTGGAAAGCCGTGCGCGAGCATGTGGTCCATATCCACATCAAGGATTGTCGCAATCCCGTATCGGACGGCGTTGAGCCGGAATACACCATGCCGGGTAAGGGTGACGCGAAGGTTGCGGAGATTTTGTCGGATGCCTTGTCGCGCGGGTACTCGGGGTACATCGCCATCGAGCCTCATGTGGCCACGGTCTTTCATGAGAAGGATCCCGAGCGCGTCAACTGGCAGCAGTGCTACGATTCCTACATCGAATACGGCCAGCGATTGGCCTCGCTTGTTGCCAAGCTCGTCTGAGCTTACGGAACTGCGGGCGGATGCATGAAATCCGCTTGAGCGGCTTTAAGCGGCGATCACGCCTTCGCCTCCGCTTTCAAAGTTCGCGAATGCGGATGTTCTTGAACTCCACCCACATCGGGTTGCCGCCGTGCAGTTGCAGCGCGAGGATGCCTTCGAGCAGCGTGAGATCCGGATGCTTATCGGTGAAGTCGAGAATCAGGCGGTTGTTGAGGTAGTGTTGGATGTGGTTTCCTTTGGCGATGATCACAACCTCGTTCCAGTCATCGAGTTTGAAGAGCTTTTCAAAACCTGCTTGGTCGATCAGCGTTTCTTGAGTCTGTTTTCCGTCCTTTTCCCAAATGGCTTTTTCGCCGGCGAGACAGATGCGCTTGCGCTTGCCGCCTTCGTCGAAGATGAAACCCGACACATTTGGAAACTTGTTCTCGTTGCGCAGTTCGTGTTGGTAACCTCTGACGACCCAATTGTGTCTTTCATTGGGTCCGGTGAAATGCTTTGAGCGGTATTGGATGCCGGAGTTGTTGGCCGCATTGAGACGATAAGAAAGGCGCAGTTCGAAATCCTTGGTCGTGCCATCCTTCCAAATCAGGAAGGTGTTCGACTTGGCCGGTTTTTCGGCGGTCGATTCGCCGCGAATGACACCATCCTTCACGGACCAAAAGGTCGGATCTCCATCCCAACCGCTGAGATCCTTGCCGTTGAAAATGCTTTTCAGGTCAGCGGACTCCTGTGGAGCGGTGTGAGTCTCTTGGGCGAACAAAGCCAGGGGGATGAGACATGCGGCGATGGAAAAAATTTGGCGTTTCATGGGTTGATAATCAATGGATGACGATGTGAATTGTCGGTTAATCTCCTTGGCTTGCAAGATTTACATTTGGCGTTGATCAATCACTTGCGGCGCAGTTTGGTCACCCGTCCTGTGACGTTCCAATCCTGCACATAGAGGTCGCCATTTTTTGCGAAGACGATTCCGTGGGGCGCGGTGAAAAATCCGGCGCGCATTTCGTTTGGCATGATCTTAAAGTTGGCCCACTGCGAGCGGTCGGGGTTGTCGCCGAGAAAGGCAAGGGGCGTTCCTGACTTGTCGAGAATTGTGACGCGCGACTCGAGTTCCGCCACCGCGATGAAATCGCCATGGAAAGTCACCGCACAAGGCCTGCGAAGATTGCGGGCATGCACGCCGATCCAGTTTCCTTCCAGATCAAGATGACACAGTCGGCGGTTCTCGCGATCAACCACCAGCAGGCGCGGATCGCCGAAGCGTGTGTCGATGGCCAGTCCGTGGCAGACATTGAATTTCCCATCGCCTTTGCCTTTGCCGCCGAAGGATTTGAGGAGTTTGCCAGAGGCGTCGAACTTGTGAATTTGCTGAGCGCCGTAACCTGTCGCGGCAAAGATCGAACCGTCCGGAGCCACGGCCACCGCGGTGAGGCCATTCCAGCCTCCCGGAACTTCAATGGTGGACGCGTTGGGAATTTCAAGAAGCAGCTTGCCGTCGAGGTCGATCTTGCACACGCGAAATGGCGTGATTGGCAGGCCATTTTGTTTGCGCGCCTCGTTGCCCAGCTTGTTGTTTTGCGCGCCATAGATCACGGTTTGTCCGTTTTCCTCGCGCACTTGCATGGCGTGAAATCCCTGGCAGTCGGGGGCGATGGTTTTGACAAATGTTCCGTCCTCCTCCCAGACGATGATGGACATTTCGTTGTCCGTACTCAGATAGACTTTATGGTCTGGACCGATCAGTACGCCGCCGTGTGTGGGGCCGATCGGACGATCGTCGGGCAGCGTTCCCCAGCCTGGCACCGTCTCATAAGTCCAAGCGCCATTGCCGGTGATTATGGGGTCTTTCAATTCCGCGCCGGGCTTGGTCCCGTGATCGGGGTGCGCCGAAAGCAGGGCGATAGATCCGATCAAACAAGCGGCGACGAGTTTCATGATCTTGTTGGAAGGCATGATTGGTAGGCTGTTTCAAATTCCGCTCACAATTTCGCATGCTGGGAGTTTGGCGCGAAGATCCTGCATGGTTGATTCATCAACCTGTGTGCGCCAGAGGTAGAGTTTTTTGAGTTGCTGCAGGCTGCAAAGTTTCATGACCCCTTGGTTGGTGACTTGTGTGCCATAAAGGTTGAGTGATTCCAGTTCCGTCAATTTTGCCAAGGTTTCGAGCGAGGCATCGCTCACGGCGGTTTCTGCAAGTCGCAAGGACTTCAGTGCAGTGGCGCTTGCCAAAATTTTTACGCCTTCGTCGGTGACCGCAGAGTGGGAGATGTCGAGCGCGAGCATTGAGGGCAGCACGGGCGCGAGTTTGGCAAGCTCCGCATCGTTAAAGCTGTCGCCCATGCCTGCGGCTGAGAAGACGAGGTGATTCGATTCCTTGGATTCAAACTGGAGCGCGGAGGGGAAATCTTTGCGAAGTTGTTCGACGATATTTCTCAGCGAGCTGTCGACCTCGAAGGTCTTTTGCGCTTGGGGCTTGGCGGCGGACGGTGCGGATTTTTCGATCGCTTTTTTGATGGCATCATCTGCCGGGAAATCGGCAAGTTTGGCGTCCTTGGAGGCTCCGTTGTCGATCCACCACTTGATGAGCAGTAATTCGTGATCCTCGAGGTCTTTTTTCCCCTCGGGCGGCATGTGTTCTTCATCGCTTTCGGGAAGTTCGATGCGGATGATCAGATTGCTATCGGCGGATTTGCCGCTGATGACGGCCTCGCCTTCCTTGCCGCCAGCCAAGAGCATCTCGTATTGATCCATTCGATAGCGGCCCTTTTGTTTTTCCTCGTTGTGACAGGAGTAACACTTGCTTTCAAGAATCGGCGCGATGATCTCGGTGTAAACAATCGGATCGGTGGCTTGATCGACGATTTTTTTCTCAGTGCGCGGTTCCATTCCAAGCATGCTTCGCAGTGGCTCGGGCGCGTAATCGGTCAGGTAACCTTTGCCGTGGGTGAGTGAGGCTCCGTCATGACTGGTGAATGTCATGAGCCCGACGCTGGCCAGCAGCACGCTGCGATACAGCCATGCGCCTTTGCCTTGTTTGGTGTCGGTCCAGACCTTGATGACATAGGCCGCGATCGAGGCGCAGCAAAATGCGAGGCCGCCATAGAGGTGGCGTTCTGCAAGCTCGCGGTCGTAGTCCGGCGTGCTGTGGTAAAGCACGAATCCAAGCAGTGCCGCTACCACCGCCGAAGCCGCGGAAAATCCCATCGCTGTGCGCGACGAGGCTGCATCCGAGCGTTTGGAAAAAACATTCAGCACTTCGCTCACCAGCACCCACACGAGCATGCCGATCGGCAGGTGCAGAACGACGGGGTGGAAGCGTCCGATGAACTTTGCGACATCCGGCAAACCTTCCTCGCCTGGCGGTCCGACCAAGAAGGGAAGTCCCGCAAGTGCTCCAATCAACAAGATGCCGACAATTGTGATGACGATGGGATGACGAGATTGGTGCGAATCGTTCATGGTTCGTCGGGTCATTTTTGATTGCGCCACTCATCTGCCCAGTCGCGTGCAGGCGGGCAGGGAAGCCGTCTCAAACCACTTCGGGGACTTCGTATCCGGGTCGGTACGATTTGCGCAGATACTTGTTGGCGACATCGCTGTTGGTGAAGCATTCGTTGACGCTGTCCCATTTCAGTTTTTGTCCCGTTTCTCCGGTGATGCTGCTGACCCATCGGGCGATGTTGCCGAGATGGCAGACGGTGGCCGAGCGGTGTCCGGTTTCGGCCGGCGCTGCGGTAGCCTCTTTGGTTCTGATGCACTCGATCCAGTTGCGGTCGTGCGAGTTTTTCTTGGCGTAGGCCAAGCCGCGGTAGATTTGCACCTTCGGATTTTCCAGCGGCCTGCGTGTGAGTTCCACCGGATCGGACTTGGCATATTCGCGGGTGAGATTGAGTCGGCCGTTTTCACAGATGAAGACACCTCCGAATTTGTCGCCACCCTCAAACTCGACGGTGACTCCGTTGGCGTATTTCATGAAAATCTTTGGCGACACCGATCCCATGCGTCGGCCGCCGTTGTTTTCCGGTGTGCTGGTAAAGGGTGCGAATGGCTTGCCCTCGACCCAAACTTCCTCCGGGCCGGTGTGATCCATGTCGAGGCCCCACTGGATCATGTCGAGTCCGTGTCCGCCCCAATCGGTCATCGTGCCGCCGCCATAGAGTCGCAGTCCGCTCCAGGTCGGCACGCTATCGCGCTCATTGCTCCAGATGTTGCGGTTGTATTCGGACTTTGCGGATGGTCCGCACCAGACATCCCAGTCCAATCCCTCGGGAACCGGTGTGCCGGGAAAGCCGTTTTCGAAGGGCGTGCCGTAAGCACTGGCGAGGACATGCTTGATCTTGCCAAGCGTGCCGTTGCGAAGGTGGGTGATGCCGACATTCGAGACGATGCTGGATCGTTGCTGACTGCCGGTTTGGAAAACAACTTTGTACTTGTCGACCGCCTTCACCATTTGACGACCCTCCCAGATCGTATGAGCAAAAGGTTTTTGGCAGTAAATGTGTTTGCCTGCTTGAGCGGCGTGAATGGTGATCAAGGCGTGCCAATGGTCGGGCACGGCAATGACCACGGCATCGATGTCGTCGCGTTCGAGAATTTTGCGATAATCCTGATAAACATCGACCTTTTGCCCGTCGGCGATACGGCCGTTGTCCTGGAGCCATTTGACGCTTTTTTCGGCGCGTGGCAGGAAAACATCGGCGATGGCGGCGATGGCGGCGCCTTCAATGCCGCTGAAACTTTGCACATGCTGCGACCCCATGTTGCCCACACCGATCATGCCGAGTCGGATGCGGTCGTTGGCACCTTTGGCATTTTGCGAAAGGATGCTTGGTGCCAAAGCCATGCCGGCAAGCCCTGCGGCGCTGTGCTGCAAAAAGCGGCGGCGGCCCATCGCGTTGAGCATGGATGGGCTTGATGCGGGAATGTCGGCCATGTCGTTGGTTTGCATGTTCATTGCTTTGGTTTTTTAGGTGCTGAAGGTCGTGAGTAAAAACAGAAAAGTGATTTTGAGAAAAAATTATCCATGCAGGGAGATTGGGAGTTTCATGCTGGATGATGTTTGAAGTCCGAGCATTGGGTTAGCGCAAGGGCTTCGCTTGTGGGGTGGGTTTGGCTCTGTCGGCTTTCTTCCGCCCTTCGGACGGGTAGAGGAAATTCGGCTTCGCGACCTTTCCGGCGGGACGTCGCGCAGAGGGCTTGGAACCGCCGATCTCGGCCATGATGTTGCGGGCGAGGGTGCCAAGTTCCTCGACGATCTCCGGGTGTTCGGCGGCAAGGTTGGTCTTTTCGCCAATCTCCCGGTCGAGATGGTAGAGGCGGGGTGCCGGACCTTTCGCATCGGGGAGCGCGTCACGGTCCATCGTTTCGATCTGCGGTGCGATCGCAAGTTTCCAGGGCCCTTTCCGAACTGCCTGCAACTGGTATCCGGAAAAGTAGTAATGCACGCCACGGGGTGAGTCCTTCGACTTTCCGAAAAGCAGGGGCGAAAGATCGCGGCCGTCGATGATTGGGTCGGCCGGCAGCGTGCCACCCGCAATGGCGACGGCGGTGGGCAGCAGGTCGATGGTGCCGGCAATGGCATCCGCCGACGAGCCGGGCGCGATCTTGCCGGGCCACCATGCAATGGTCGGCACGCGCACGCCACCTTCCCAGGTGCTGCCTTTGCCGCCGCGCAAAGGACCGGCGCTGCCGCTATCGGCCTGCTTGATCAACCATGGACCGTTGTCGCTGGTGAAAACGACCAAGGTGTTCTCTGCGAGCTTGAGTTCGCGAAGCGTGTCGAGCACGCGGCCGGTGGATGCGTCGACTTCTTCGATCCAGTCGCCGACCCGGCCGTTCGAGGACTTGCCGCGGAACTTCTCGCCCGGATAGATCGGCGTGTGGATGGCGGTGTGCGGGAGATAGAGAAAGAACGGCTTGTCCTTGTTCGCGGTGATGAAGCGGACGGCTTCGTCGGTGTAGCGTTCGACGATCCGGCTCTGCTGTTCGTCGGTGAGCAGCTCGGCCACCTTGTCATCGCGCAGCAGCGGGGTCACCCATTCGCCGGTCTCGGTCGACTTGCGTTGCATGTCGTTCGAGTAAGGGATGCCGAAATAAGCATCGAAGCCTTGTCTGGTGGGAAGGAACTCCGCTTGGTCGCCGAGGTGCCATTTGCCGATGCACATCGTGGCGTAGCCGAGTGCCTTGAGTCGTTCGGCAATGGTTACCTCCGATGGATTCAGTCCGCTGGCGCTGCCGGGACGATAGACGCTCGGAACATCGATCCGCGGGCCGTAGCATCCGGTGAGGAGCTGGGCGCGCGAAACCGAGCACACCGGTGCGGCATAGAAGGAGGTGAGCTTCATGCCCTCCGCCGCCATGCGGTCGAGGTGAGGGGTCTTCTGTTTCGTGGCACCGTAGGCGCCGATGTCGCCGTAGCCCATGTCATCCATGAAGATGACGACGACATTTGGCTTCGCGGCAGCCAGCGTGGTGCCACAGAAGACCGGCAGCAGCAGGGCAACGGCACCAACGCCAAGAGTTTGAACAAACGAACGACGCTTGATGCTTGGGATTTGCCTTGTCACTGCGTTGGATTTGCCGGTTCTGGAAACTGTGCGAAAAAACAGAGAAGTGATTTTGAACGAAAATTATCCAAGGGATGGCGAGTTTTCGTAGAACCCGAA